>NZ_JBHMQT010000043.1:0-90437 GCF_042435035.1 Sphaerimonospora cavernae | reverse complement strand
ACTCCCGCGCGGGCCTTCACCCCCGGCGTGAACGCCGGAGCACTGGCCCGCATTCCGGTAGACCGCGACCGCGGCCCCGAATGCGATCAGCCAGGGCCGCGCGTCCGCGGGTGTGCTCCCCAGCAGGGCCCGCAGCACCGGAACCAGCAGTGCGTAGGACAGGCCCTCGGCTATCGCGGTCGTCGTCATGAGGGCCACGGTGCGGCGCATCGCCTGGGCGTACTCGTGTCCGAGCACGCGCAGCAGCATTCGGATCACCGGGGCTCGTCTCCTTGCCGTATGCCGCCACCGCGGGTTTCGGTCTCGTCGCCGGCCGCCGATCGGTGAGAACGCCAGAACTCGGCGAACTTTCCGCCCCGGGCCAGCAGTTCGGCGGGTGTGCCGCGCTCGACGATCTCCCCGTCGTCCAGCAGCACGATGGCGTCGGCGCCGGCGATCGTCTCCAGGCGATGGGCGATGACCAGAATCGTCCGATCACCCGCCGGCGTCGCCAGGGCCCGGCGCACCGCCTGTTCGGTCTGCGGGTCGGCGAAGGAGGTCGCCTCGTCAAGCACCAGAACGGGCGCGTCGACCAGCAGCGCGCGTGCGATCGAGATCCGCTGCGCCTCGCCACCCGACAGCCGGGCGTCCTGGCCGATCACCGTCTCGTATCCGCGCGGCAGCTCCGGCGACCGCGGTGACCGTCCCCGGTTCGAGGACCAGGTCGATCCCGCGCAGCACCTCGTGATCGGGTTCGTGTTCCTCGCGACTGCGGCGCTCGTCGACGAGCTCGATCGGCTCGGTAGTGCGCGTGAGCTCGTGCTCCCCTCGCTGGTAGCCGAATCGGACGTCACGCAGTTCCACCCGGTGGCCCTGTGGTGCGACCAGGTGCGCGGGCTCCGGCAGCGGCCGTACGGCGAGCACTTCCCTGATCCGGCCGACCGCGCGCCGGGCGGCCTGCATGTCGTCGAAGCCGTGGCCGAGAGCCGCCACCGGAGCGGTCAGGCCCAGTCCGAGCAGCAGGAAGGGCAGCAGGTCGGCCGGGGCCAGGCCACCGGACGTGATCAGAGTCGCGCCGCCGGTCAGCACGACCAGCAGCACGAACGGAGGCGACAGCGCCAGCTGCATCCCGGCGGCGATCACGGACATGCCACGCACCCACCGGAAGAAGACACCGACGAAATCGTCCACGGCCGACAGGAAGCTGCGGTGGGCGCGCTCGGACCCGCCGAACGCCTTGACTACCGGTGGCGGTGTGGGCCGCTCTCCCGCCTGGGCAAGGTCGGTGGTGGTCATCGTTCTCCTCAGTCCCGGGCGGGGAGCGAATCGCGGTCATCGGTCCGCTCAGCCGGTGATGGCGGTCCGGTCCGGGGCAGGACGGTGAGGGCGATGAGGACGGCGGCGGCCAGGAGCGCGGTACCGAGCGCCAGGCCGAGCGCGTATCCGGCGTTGAGGGCGTCGGGCGTGGCGGACTGGCCGGTGCGGATGTGCGCGGCGGTGCCGAGGGCGGCCAGCCCGAGTGAGGCGCCGATCTGTCGTGAGCTGTTGAGCAGGCCCGAGGCAGTGCCGGTCTCGTGGGGCGCGACGCCAGCGGTGGCGGTGGAGACGACCGGTCCGAGGCAGAGCCCGAAGCCGACGCTGGCGACGATCGAGGGCCCCAGGACGTCGGTGAGGAAAGCGCCGTCCGGGCTGATCAGGCCGAACCAGGCGCAGCCTGCCGCGGTCAGCAGTCCGCCGGTGACCATGAGGGTCCGCGGCGCGAGACGGTAGCCGAGTTTGACGGCGAGCACCGAGCCGACGATCACGCCGAGGGCGAGCGGCAGGAACATGACGCCGGTCAGCGCCGGTCCGGTCCCGAGCACGCGTTGCAGGTAGAGGGACAGGAAGTAGAACGCCGAGGCCAGGACCGCTCCGACCAGGAGGTTGTAGGCGTTCGCGCCGGCGACCGAGCGGTTGGCGAACAGGCCGAGCCGGATCAGCGGTTCGCGGGTGGTGGTCCGCTCGACATGGATGAACGCGGCCAGCGATGCGGCGGCGACCGCCAACGTCGTCACGGTGATTGGCGAGGTCCAGGAGTGCTGGTCGGTGCGGACGACGCCGAACACCAGTGCCGTCATGCCCGCGGTGGCCAGGACTGCGCCGAGGACGTCCGGGCGGCCGCCGCGACGTGGCGGCGGGCCGGGGGCGATCCGCCAGGCCAGGGCCACCGCGGCCGCGGCCATCGGCACGTTCACGAACATCACCCAGCGCCAGCCGGCGTACTCGGTGAGCAGGCCGCCGATCAGGACGCCGAGGGCGGCCCCGGCGGCGTTCACCGCACTCCATACGCCGAAGGCCCGGACGCGGGCCCTGCCCGTGGGGAATGTCGCGGTCAGCAGTGCCAGCGCGGCCGGAGCCAGTGCGGCGGCTCCGATGCCCTGTACGGCACGGGCGGCGACCAGATGGCCGGGCTCCTGCGCGAAGCCGCCGACGAGTGAGGAGAGGCCGAACAGGCCGAGCCCGAACAGTAGGACCCGCTTGCGACCGTAGGAGTCGGCGACCTTGCCGCCCAGCAGGAGCAGCCCGCCGAAGGTGAGCGCGTAGGCGTGGATCACCCAGGTCAGGCCCACCGCGCTGAAGCCCAGGCCAGCGGCGATCCGCGGGAGCCCGACGTTCACGATCGACAGATCCAAAGACACCAGGAACTGCACGACGGACACCGCGGCGAGGGTGATCCCCGGCCGGGAGATCTCCGGGCTAACGTAGCGGGACTCGCCCTTGTCTCGGATCATCTGCATGCCGACATCGTGGTATTCGGGCTGGTCGGCGGTCATCGTGCCCAGAAAGGCTCCTGCGCCTGATGTCTGGGAAGTAGGAGCGGCCCCACTACACCGCGGGGAGTAGTGAATTATTGCTACGTACCGCGGACGACCCGTCGGCGGAAAAGATCGTAATCTACACAGATGAGCCCTGCAGACCGGTGGTGGCCGCTCATCCAGGACGGCCTGCTCGCCGTGGTGATGGCCATCCTGCTGGCGGTCGTCGCGTTCGTCTCGCCACGCGCGGGTGCCGTGGATTTCGCGGCCGTCCTCGCCGGCTCGCTCGCGCTCGTCGCCTGGCGGCGGGCGCCCCTGGTGTCGTTGCTCGTCAGCACGGCCTGCATGCTCGTGGTCACGGCGCATATCCAGCCGGGCCCACCGGCCGCCTTTCCCGTGCTGGTGTCGGTGTTCGCCGCGGTCCGGGCCGGCCATCGGCCGGCCGCGGCGCTGGCGGGCGTGGTCTTCCTGGGCGCCGACCTGGTGGTGAACCTGCCCGGCGCCGACGGGGTGCTGCGGAATCTCCAGAACTCCTCACTGCTGGTCGGCTGGTTCGTGGCGGCCGGCGTGGCGGCGACGGTGACCCGGCACCGGCAGGCGTACCTGGAAGAGGCCGAGCGGCGTGCCGCCGAGGCCGAGCGCACCCGCGAGGAGGTGGCCCGGCGCCGTGCGGGGGAAGAGCGGCTGCGCATCGCCAGGGAACTGCACGACTCGCTCACCCACAGCATCTCGATCATCAAAGTCCAGGCCGGGGTGGCCGTCCACCTGGCACGCAAGCGCGGTGAGGACGTGCCCCCCGCGCTGCTGGCCATTCAGGAAGCCGGCAGGGACGCCATGCGCGAGCTGCGCGCCACCCTGGAGGTGCTGCGCGATCCCGTGCGCGACCCCGGCAGCTCCGACGGCGAGGCTCCGGCCAGTGGCCTGGACCGGCTCGACGACATGGTGGAGCGGGCCCGCTCGGCCGGGCTGCCGGCCACGGTGACGATCTCCGGAGCGCGGCGGGAGTTGCCGGCCGAGGTGGACCGGGCCGCGTACCGGATCGTCCAGGAGGCGCTCACCAACGTCTCCAGGCACGCCGGCGGGGCGGCCGCGGCGGTGCACATCGACTACGCGGACGGGGAACTGGTCGTACAGGTCGACGACGACGGCACCGCCGACCCGGATAAACCGCCCGTACCCGGTACGGGTCTGCTCGGCATGCGCGAGCGCGTCACGACGCTCGGCGGCCGGCTGCGGGCCGAGCCCCGCCCCGAGGGCGGCTTCACCGTACGCGCCGAGCTTCCCCTGGGAGAAGGATCGTGATCCGTGTGCTGCTCGTGGACGACCAGGCGCTCATTCGCGGCGGCTTCCGGGCCCTGCTGGAGATCGAGGACGACATCGAGGTGGTGGCCGAGGCCGCCAACGGCGAGCAGGGCGTCGCGCTCGCCCTCGAGCACGTGCCCGACGTCGCCCTCGTTGACATCCAGATGCCGGTGATGGACGGCATCGAGGCGACCCGGCTGATCGCCGCCGACGAGCGGTTGAGCGGCGTCCACGTCGTGATCCTCACCAACTACGGCCTCGACGAGTACGTCTTCAACGCGCTCCGCGCCGGCGCCTGCGGCTTCATGCTCAAGGATGCCGAACCCGCCGACCTGCTGCAGGGCGTCAGGGTCGCGGCCCGCGGCGACGCGCTGCTGTCGCCCGCGATCACCCGCCGCCTGATCGGCGAGTACGTCGCCCGTCGCCCCGAGCCCGCGCCGGAGGGTCTCCACGTGCTGACCAACCGCGAGCGTGAGGTCACCGCGCTGGTGGCCCGCGGCATGTCGAACGACGAGATCGCCGCCCACATGGTGATCAGCCCGACCACCGCCAAGACGCACGTCAGCAGGGCGATGACCAAGCTGCATGCCAGGGACCGCGCCCAGCTCGTGGTGTTCGCCTACGAATCCGGCCTCGTCACTCCGCGGCGCGGCTGATCGCGTGCCGGCGACCGGTGGGAGTTCGCCGGCGACTTCATCGGCTTGACGAATTCACCAGAAGATACGCCCACGCGGTAGAATTTGGTCATTCGTCCAGGACAGTCGCCCAGGGTGGGTGACCAATCATCGCGACAGGAGGAGTGCGTGGCAGGAACTACGGCCGCGGATCGGGGACGGGAGGTGCGCCGCCGGCTGTTGCGGGTGGCGGCCGAACTGATCGCCGAGCGGGGCTGGACGGCGGTCAGCACCCGGATGCTGGCCGAGCGGGCCGGCGTCGCCCCGGGGGTGGTGCACTACCACTTCACCTCGGTGCGGGCCCTGCTGGCCGAGGCGGCACTCGACGTGATCGGCGACGTGGTGGAGCAGGCGGGACCTGCGCTGGCCCGGGCCGCCACGCCCGGTGAGGCGCTCGGGCTGATGATGGGCCTGCTGGAGGACCACGACGGCCGGGACGCCACCTCGCTGCTGTTCACCGAGGCATATCTGGCCGCCACCCGCGACGAGGGCCTGCGCCGCTCACTGGCCGAGGTCATGACCGGGTTCCGGCGACGGCTCGCCGACCACCTGACCGAGCACGCGGTGCCCTCCCCCGAGGCGACCGCGGCCGTCCTGGCCGCCGCGATCGACGGCATCGTGCTGCATCGCGCGCTCGGCCCCGGCCTGGAGGCCTCCGACGTGGTGTCCGTCCTGCATCGGCTGGTCACGCCTCTCGATCGTCACGCCCCCGACGACGACCGCCCACCTCCACGAAAGGCCGGTGAATCGGCATGAAGGTAGTCATCTGCGGAGCCGGGATCGCCGGGCTGGCCCTCGCCCAGCACCTCCACGGCTTCGGCGCCGAGGTCGTGGTGCTGGAGAAGGCGCCCGCCCCCCGGACCCAGGGCTACATGATCGACTTTTTCGGGCCGGGCTACGACGCCGCCGAGGTCCTGGGTGTGCTGCCCCGCATCCGCGAGCTCGGCCACCGGGTCGAGGAGCTGACCTACCGGGACCGGACCGGTCGCCCGCGCGCCCGGATGAGTTTCGCCCAGTTCGCCAAGATCGTCGACGGCCGGCTGATCAGCATCATGCGCCCCGACCTGGAACGCGCACTGCGCGAACACCTCTCCCCCGGCGTCGACCTGCGCTACGCCACGAGTCTCACCCGCATCGACAGCCGCCCCGACGGCGTCACGATCACCCTCACCGACGGCGACGCCGTCGACGCCGATCTGCTGGTGGGCGCCGACGGCGTCCACTCGGCCGTCCGCGGCCTGGTGTTCGGGCCGGAGCGCGAGTTCCTGCGGTACCTGGGATACCACACCGCCGCCTACAGCTTCGAGGACGCCGACGTGCACGCCGAGGTCGCCGGCCGGTTCTGCCTGACCGACACCGCCAACCGGGAGATGGGCTTCTACGGACTGCCCGGCGATCGGGTGGCCGTGTTCACCGTGCACCGCTCCCCCGACCCGGCGTTACCGGCCGATCCACGCGCGGCCCTCCGCAGCGAGTACGCGACGCTGGGCTGGATGGTGCCGCGCGCCCTGGCCGCCTGCCCGCCACCCGAGCAGGTGTACTACGACCAGGTGGCCCAGATCGACATGCCGGCCTGGAGCCGGGGCCGGGTCGTGCTGATCGGCGACGCCGCCTACGCGGTGTCCCTGCTGGCCGGGCAGGGCGCCTCCCTGGGCATGACCGGCGCCTACGTCCTGGCCGAGCAGCTGTCCCAGACCGGTGACATCGACACCGCGCTGGGGCACTACGAGCGGACGCTGCGGCCGGTGGTCACCGAAAAGCAGCAGGCGGCGAGGAACGCGGCACGTTGGTTCGTCCCCGCGTCCGCCTGGCAGCTCGGCGTCCGGCGCGCGGCGCTCAAACTGGCCAGGCTTCCCCTCCTCGACCGGTACATGGCCGCCGCGCTGGTCGGCAAATCCACCGCCTCTAACACTCGCGCCGATCATGCTCAACGGGCGAGGATTCACCCATGAACAACGAACCCATCGATCTGAGCAGGGCTCTGAGTTCCTTCGACATCCTGTGGAGCCCCCGCATCGTCACCCGCGTCAACGACTACGACGTACGCGTCGCCAAAGTCCAGGGCGAGCACATCTGGCACGTCCACGACGACACCGATGAGTTCTTCCTGGTGCTCGACGGGGAACTGCACATCTCCCTGCGGGAGCCCGGCGGGGAGCGCACGGTCCGGCTCCCCCGGGGTGCCGTGTTCACCGTCCCCCGCGGCACGGAGCACAAGCCGTACGCGCCGGGCGGCGCTTCGATCCTGCTGTTCGAGCCCAGCGGGACACCGACGGTCGGAGACCGCCACGCGGAGATCCCCGACCACATCGATGCGACGACAGGGCACGAACTCGAATGAGCGCGGAGGGGAATGGCCGGTATTCGCCTGAGTTTGACCGCGGAGATTGAGCATGGTCTACGTGGAGGCGGCGTCCGGAGGCTCGACGGCGCTGCCAGGGGTGTTGTCGGGGTCGCGGCTCGGTGAGGGCGTTTTGCCGCGTCAGCGCCCCCTCTCATAGGGTGGCTGCTGTCGCACGTCGTCACGAAGGGACGCCTCTCCATGCACCGCAGCCGCACCGCCCGAATGGTGCCGACGCCTGCGGTGCTGAGGCTCTCCGTGCCGGCGTTGGTGCTCATACTGCTCGCCTTCGCGGTCTTCGCCTGCGGGCTGATCTCCACAGTGAGCGTCACCGCCGGGCTCGAGCGGATCGCGTCCCCGGATGCCGTGACCGCCCAGGGATCGTCTGACGCGACCGGCCTCCTCGTGGCAGTGGCACACGCCACCGCGGACGGCGACGATGGCGCTTCGGGCCACGGCTGCTCGAAGAAGCCGAGCGTGACCGAGGGATCACCGTCCCTCCGGGCCGACTCTTACGGGAGCGGCTTCCTGAGCATCGCCAGGCCGCAGGTCGCAACTCGGCTTCCGGCGGACAGACACAGTGCCGGGTGCGCCGGCCCGGCCCCTCCAGCCCCCGCGCCGATTCTTCTGTCTGTTCTGCGGATCTAGACATGCCCGCGCCCGTCAAGGCGCTCGTGGCAGGTCGAATGATCCGACCAGAACAGGACATCTTCATGGATTCTTCAACCATTCGGCATTTCCTCAAGCGACTGGTCGTCGCCGTACTGAACGAGCAGCGTTCCGCGCTGACCGCGCTGCGGATCTGGGGCGGCGCCCGCTGGGCGACCGCTGCCGGTGGTGCGCTCCTGACCGTACTGGTCGTCGGAGTGCCCACCGTGGTGATCCCCAACCCACTCTTCGGCCGCGAGGTGCCCGTTCAGTGGTGGAACTATCCGACACTGGCCGCCACCGCCATGCTGGGCGGCTTGGTGATCGCCACCTTTGCCGATACCTCCGGGGCCCGGGTGCGCGCTGATCGGGGCTCCTCCCGGTTGGGCGCTGTCGGCGCGGTGCTGTCATTCCTCGCTGTGGGCTGCCCGGTGTGCAACAAACTCGCGCTGCTACTGCTCGGTGCCTCCGGGGCGATGACCGTATGGGCACCCATCCAGCCGGTGGCCGCGGTGGCTTCGGTACTTCTGCTGGCGGTGGCGGCGGTTCGCCGCCTGTCCGGGGAAGTGAACTGTCCGGTACGTCCGGCGCCGCCTGCCGTACCGCCGCCGCTTGCTACCGAACGTGGCCGCCGGTCCGGCGACTGATCTTCGTCTTCCCTTCCATCTCATCAGGAGCATCCTGTGTCCAGCACCACCTCCGGCGGCGGCCGAACCCGCGGAACCGTCGTCGCCGCGGCCGCCCTCGTCGCCGTTGTCATCCTGGGCCTCGCCTCACTCACCGCGACCCCCGGCGGTACCCCGAGCGCGCCGGTCGCCACCCCTTCCACATCGGCCTCATCGGCCACCGGCAGTGTCGAAACGCAGATGCCGCCGGAGTTGGAAAGGGCGTTGCTCGCCCTGGCCCGGCGTGACGTCGATGACGGCAGTGCCACGGGACGCGTGGACGCGCCCGTGGTCTTGGTCGAGTACGCCGACTTCCAGTGCCCGTACTGCGGAAAGTTCGCGAGGGACACCAAACCTCAGCTGATGAAGTACGTGCAGGACGGCACCCTGCGCATCGAATGGCGCAACTTCCCGATCTTCGGTGATGAGTCGACGGCCGCCGCCCGTGCCGGATACGCCGCCGCGCAGCAGGGCAGGTTCTGGGAGTTCTACAACGTCGCCTTCTCCAAGGAGCGCACGCGCAACAGCGGCGCCTTCGCCCCCGGCAAGCTCGAGAAGATGGCCCGCGAGGCGGGCGTGCCGGATCTCGACCGATTCCGCGCGGACATGAAGAGTGCGGCGGCCCAGGTCGCCATCGACCGCGACAGTGAGGAGGGATATCGGATCGGAGTGACCAGTACCCCCGCGTTCCTGGTGAACGCGCAGCCCATTTTGGGGGCGCAGCCGTTTGAAGTCTTCGAGGCCGCCATCGAGAAGGCCAGGCTGGCCGCCGGGACGCCCCCGGTGGCGTCCTCGCCCGGGGTAACGGGGAAATGACTGACATCGGTTATCTCGCCGCCTTCCTCGGCGGGCTGCTCGCGCTGCTCAGCCCGTGCAGCGCCCTCCTGCTGCCGGCCTTCTTCGCCTACGCGTTCGGCACCACCGCGCGGCTGCTCGGCCGTACCCTGCTCTTCTACGCGGGGCTGTGCACCACGCTTGTGCCCCTGGGTGCGGCCGGGTCGCTCGCCGGGCGGCTGTTCTACGGCCACCGGGACCTGCTCGTGACCATCGGCGGCTGGACGGTCATCGCCCTCGGTATCGCCCAGGTGCTGGGGATCGGCTTCGCCTCGCGCCGCATACAGGAGAAAGCGGCCGGCATCCGCCCGGGATCGGCGGGATCGGTCTACGCGCTCGGCACGGTCTACGGCCTGGCCGGCTTCTGCGCGGGGCCCGTCCTCGGCGGCGTGCTGACCGTGTCCGCGATCGGCGGCAACCCTGTCTACGGGGGTGCGCTGCTGGCCGTCTACGCGCTCGGCATGGCCTTCCCGATGTTCCTGCTCGCCCTGATGTGGGACCGGTTCCACCTGGGGGGCAGGCGCTGGCTCCGGGGGCGGGGCTTTCACCTGGGGCCGCTGCACCTGCACACCAACTCACTGCTGTCGGGGGTCTTCTTCGTCCTTCTCGGGGTGATCTTCCTGCTCTTCGACGGGACCTCCGCACTTCCCGGGCTGATGGGGGTGGACGGCGAGTACGCGGTCGAGCAGTGGGTCGGACGGATCTCCGCCGGGATTCCCGATATCGCGGTCGTCCTGCTCGCCATGGCGGTGATCGTGGCGGTGATCCTGGTCGTCCGCTTCCGCCGTTCCGCTTCCACACAGGTCCGGACGAGCGAAGTGACCGAGCAGGCGGTCTCCTCCCGAACGCGGCCCCGGCCGCCATCCGACTCTGGGTGATAGTTGGAGTTGCAGCAGCACTTCGCGGTGATGAACGAGATCCGGGCGCTCAACGAGAAGATCGACCGGCTGGCCGCGACCCTGCCGGTCCCCGTTGACGTTGTTGACGTTGTTGACGTCGCCGATGGCCGGGCCGGGCCCGCGAATCACGCACGGTGAGACTGACCGGCCAGGGGCGACGCTCGGTCCCCCTGCCGGCCCTGCCCCGGCAAAGACAATTGACAAAGCTAATTTAGGGAAGACAACTGCCATCTTGCGCGTCTTGCGGGGCCGGGTTACGTTGACGCCGACCGACGCGGGAGCCCGGTGCGACCGGGCTGAGAGGACGGCTATCGATCAGCCGCCGACCGCCAGAACCTGCTCCGGGTAATGCCGGCGAAGGGAGTTTCGCAGATGAGCGACGCGCGTATTTCCGAAACCAGATCTTCCGGGATCCGCTCTGCCAAGGTTCACGTCGGGGATCTCCGGGTGCCGATGCGCGAGGTCCTGCTGTCCAACGGCGAACGGGTACGGCTCTACGACACCTCCGGGCCGTACACCGACCCGGCCGCGACCACCGACCTCACCCGCGGACTGCCGCGGCGGCGGGAGGAGTGGATCCGCGATCGCGGCGACGTGGCCCCGAGCGGCCCGGGCCGGGCGATGCGGGCCACCGGGGCGCCGGTGACGCAGCTGGCCTACGCCCGACGCGGCGTGATCACCCGGGAGATGGAATTCGTCGCGACCAGGGAGGGGGTGAGCCCGGAGTCCGTCCGGGACGCGGTGGCCGCCGGGCGGGCCATCATCCCGGCCAACGTCAACCACCCCGAGAGCGAACCGATGATCATTGGTCGTGACTTCCTCGTGAAGATCAATGCCAACATCGGCAACTCGGCGGTCTCCTCCTCCATCGAGGAGGAGGTGGAGAAGATGACCTGGGCCACCCGATGGGGGGCCGACACCGTCATGGACCTGTCCACCGGCCGAGACATTCACACCACCCGCGAGTGGATCATCCGCAACTCCCCCGTGCCGGTCGGAACCGTACCCATCTACCAGGCGCTGGAGAAGGTGGGCGGGGTGGCCGCCGACCTGTCGTGGGAGGTCTACCGCGACACCCTGATCGAACAGTGCGAGCAGGGCGTCGACTACATGACCGTGCACGCCGGGGTCCGCCTGGCGTACGTGCCGCTGACCGCTCGCCGTAAGACCGGCATCGTCTCCCGCGGTGGGTCGATCATGGCCGCATGGTGCCTGGCGCATCACCGGGAGAGCTTCCTGTATGAGCACTTCGCGGACATGTGCGAGATCTTCGCCGCCTACGATGTGGCGTTCTCCCTCGGCGATGGGCTGCGGCCCGGCTCGATCGCCGACGCCAACGACGAGGCCCAGTTCGCCGAGCTGCGCACGCTGGGCGAGCTGACCGAGATCGCCCGGGAGCACGAAGTGCAGGTGATGATCGAGGGACCGGGCCACGTGCCCATGCACAAGATCAAGGAGAACGTCGATCTGCAGCGCGAGCTGTGCGACGACGCCCCCTTTTACACCCTCGGGCCGCTGGTCACCGACATCGCACCCGGCTACGACCACATCACCTCCGGCATCGGCGCCGCCATGATCGGCTGGTACGGCACGGCCATGCTGTGCTACGTCACGCCGAAGGAGCACCTCGGACTGCCGAACCGGGACGACGTGAAGACCGGCGTGATCACCTACAAGATCGCGGCTCACGCCGCCGATCTGGCCAAGGGACACCCGCTGGCCCAGGCCTGGGACGACGCACTGTCGGAGGCGAGGTTCGAGTTCCGCTGGGAGGATCAGTTCGATCTGTCGCTCGACCCCGACACCGCCCGCTCGTTCCACGACGAGACACTGCCGGCCGCACCGGCCAAGACGGCGCACTTCTGCTCCATGTGCGGCCCGAAGTTCTGCTCCATGAAGATCAGCCACGATGTGCGGCGGTTCGCCGCCGAGCGGGGGCTGACGGAGTCGGAGGCGCTCACGGCGGGGATGGCGGAGAAGTCCGCCCAGTTCCTCGACCAGGGCGGCGCCGTGTACGTGCCGATCGCCGACCTCCCCTGAGCCCGGTCGCCGGCTTCGCCCGCCGTACGGCCCGGCCCGGTTGCCGAGCCGTACGGCGGGGCCGGTCGTCGAGGCCGCGACCGCCTCTGGTACCATATGTAGCCCGCAAGTGATCGTCCCGAGGAGGTGAGACCCATTACCGCCAGATCAGGTTGGGTGCTCCCCTCTCCCCGCCTCGCATAGGCGATCGGCAGGAGCCCCACGGCGTCCCGAAAGGCTCCCATGTCGGGCTTCTCATCCCCTTTCCCGTTGTTTCCCCTGTCCGAGGTCGTCGCCAGGCTTCGGTCCGCCGGTTGCGTCTTCGCCGAGGACGAGGCGGGCCTGCTCGTCCGCGCCGCGCGTACGCCGGACGAGCTGGCCGCCATGGTGGCGCGGCGAGCGTCCGGCCTCCCCCTTGAACACGTGCTGGGCTGGGCGGAGTTCTGCGGCCTGCGGATGGCGGTGGATCCGGGAGTGTTCGTGCCCCGCCGCCGCACCGAGTTCCTCGCACACCAGGCCGTCGAACTCATCCGCCGGCTTCCCGCCCGCACTCGGCCCCTGGTGGTCGACCTGTGCTGCGGCTCCGGCGCGATAGGCGCGGCACTGGCAGCGGCGGCGGGCACGGCACACGCGGTCGAGTTGCACGCGGTCGACGTCGATCCCGCGGCGGTGCGGTGCGCCCGCCGCAACATCGCCGCCATGGGCGGCCGGGCGTACCAGGGCGACCTGTACGACCCGCTGCCCGTGACACTGCGTGGCCGGGTCGACCTCCTGGTCGCCAGCGCTCCCTACGTGCCCACCGAGGCGATCGGGCTGCTGCCGCCGGAGGCCCGCCTGCACGAGCCGCCGGTGGCGCTGGACGGCGGAGTGGACGGCCTGGACATCGTACGGCGCGTGATCGCCGAGGCACCGGCCTGGCTGGCGCCGGGCGGCCACCTGCTGGTCGAGACGAGCCGGAGCCAGGCGCGGCCTACCGTCGAAGCGGCAGCCCGCAGCGGGCTCAACGCCCGCCTGGCCGGATCCGACGACCTGGACGCCACCGTGGTCATCGGCACCGGCCCCGACCGCGTCGGCGTACCTGCCGGTGCCTGATCTGGGATAACACGGGTAGTAAGCCCGACATGCAGAGCGACGGCGAGCGGATGTTGGGCGGTCTGCTGCGTGCCAGCCATCTGACCACGATGGAGGATCTGCCACGGCTGGTCGCCGAGCATGCCGCGCTGGTCGGCTTCTCCCACACCATGATCTACCTGATCGACCTGCAGATGAAGGTCCTGCTGCCGATGACGGGCCAGCGGGACGAACACGGTGAGGAGCTCTCCCCCATCCGCATCGAGACCACCTTGGCAGGGAGGGCCTTCCGAGATCTCGAGGTCGTCGCGGCCCGGCTCGCCGCCGACCCCGGCGAGGGCGAGCCGGTGGAGCCGGGCTCGCCCGCCGGCCCCCGCCGGCTGTGGGTGCCCATGCTGGACGGGGCCGAGCGGATCGGCGTGCTCGGGGTCACCGTGCCGATGGACGACGAGATCAACCGGTCGCGCGCCCAATGGCTGGGCACGATGGTGGCCCTGCTGGTCGAGAGTAAGCGCGACCGCAGCGACAGCCACGCCCGCCTGGTGCGCACCTGCCCGATGGCGCTGTCGGCCGAGGTGCTGTGGAACCTGGTGCCCCCCGAGACCCTGGTCAACGACCGCGTGGTGATCAGTGTCGCGTTGGAACCGGCCTACAACGTGGGGGGAGACGTCTTCGACTACGCGATCGAGGAGAACACCGCACACCTGTCCATCTTCGACGCGATGGGCCACGATGCCGCCGCCGCGCTCACCGCGACGATCGCCGTGGGCTCCTACCGCAACAGCCGCCGCCGCGGCCTGGACCTGGTCACGGCCAGTGAGGCGGTCGACGAGGCCATCGCCGACCAGCTCGGCGGCGATCGTTTCGCCACCGGCATCCTGGCCACGCTCGACATCGACACGGGCTGGCTGACCTGGATCAACCGGGGCCACCACCCGCCGCTGATCCTGCGGCAGGGGCGGCGGGTCGCCACCCTGGACGAGGCACCGCCGGCGCCGCCGATGGGCATGGCGCTCGGGCTGTCCGGCGAGCTCGCCCGCTACCAGCTCGAACCCGGCGACCGGCTGCTGTTCTACACGGACGGCATCATCGAGGCGCGTAACCCCGAGGGAGAGCCGTTCGGCATGGAACGCTTCACCAGCTTCGTGATCCGCCGCGAAGCCGACGGCGTGTCCGCCCCGGAGACCGTCCGCCGGCTGATCGTCAGCGTCCTCGACCACCAGCAGGGCGTCCTGCAGGACGACGCGACCGTGCTGCTGGTCGAATGGCGCACCCAGCGGCACCGCAAGTTCGCGCTGTGACCACGCCATGACCATGCGCTGAATGACGCTCTGGACGACGCCGAGGAGGCGCGGTCAGCCGGGGGCTCGCAAGCAGGATGATCAGGCCGCGGCACGCGGCAGCAGGCACCCGGCGCTTTCGCGGACCGCCTCGATGGCCTCCCAGTCGCCCGTGCTCAGACCGGCCAGGGCGGCGGGGAACACCCCGTCCTGCTCCTTGAGGATGTGGCGGCGCAGGACGTCGAGGACGTCCAGGAGCCGCCGTGGCCAGGCCGGGTCGGCGGGGACGCCCGATGGGGCGTCTCCCGCCTCGCCGAGCACCGCCTCGACCCGCCGGTGCTCGGCCTCCAGCGCCGCGATCTGGTCGGGGAAGTCGGCGGCGAGCGCCGGGAACAGGCCGTGCTCCTCGACCTGCGTGTGCGGCTCCAGAATGGCCGCGATCCGCCGGGCCAGTTCGGCCATGAGACCCACGTCCCCGTTCCGGTGCGCGGTCCGCACCTCTCCGATCAGGTCGACGACGGCGTCGTGCTCACGCGTCAACTCGTCGATGGTCGCCAGCGCCTGGCAACCGCAGTACTCGCACATCCGAAACCCCCTTGCGCGGGCTCCATCCCACGGGCCGCCCACGTGCAGTCTCCCTCGCACGGCAGGGCTGCGGGCAGGGTCCTTCGTCACCGGCCGCCGGGCCGTCGGTCACGCCGCCGGTCGGTGAAACAGCCGGGGACACCGGCCGCATTCCCAGGTAGACATTGTCATGCAAGCAGATGCTTGCCTATTATCGGGGCATGGCGGAAGATGTCTTCAAGGCATTGGCCGACCCCACCCGCAGGAAGATCCTCGACGAGTTGGCCGAGCGGAACGGCCAGACGCTGTTCGAGATCTGCTCGAGACTCGTGGCCAGGCACGGGCTGGGATCGTCCCGCCAGGCGATCTCACAGCACCTCGCCGTGCTCGAAGCCGCCGGTCTGGTGACGACCCGGCGGCAGGGCCGGTACAAGTTCCACGACTTCGACAGACGACCACTTGAGCGCATCGCCGACCGATGGCTCAGGCACGAACCACCGGAGACCCCATGAGAATCAACCTCGCAAGCGTCCTCGTCGACGACCAGGACAAGGCCCTGCGCTTCTACACCGAGGTGCTGGGCTTCGTGAAGAAGACCGAGATCCCGCTCGGCGAAGCCCGATGGCTGACCGTGGTCTCACCTGATGACCCCGACGGTGTCGAGCTCGTCCTCGAACCCGACGGGCACCCCGCCGTCAAGCCCTTCAAGGAAGCGCTGATGGAAGACGGCATACCCTTCACCTCGTTCGCCGTCGACGACGTCCGCGCGGAGTTCGAACGGCTGCGCGGGCTCGGCGTACGGTTCACCCAGGAGCCGCTCGAAATGGGGCCGGTGACCACGGCCGTGCTCGACGACACCTGCGGCAACCTCATCCAGATCGCCCAGCACTCATAGCGCCGGCGAAGGCGGCAGCTCACCGGCGCGCCCTCAGCTGCCGCAGGGTGTAGCCGTCACCCGCCGGATCCAGAGGCCTGGTGGCCTGCTTGAACAGGTATTCCGCCCGCTCGTACGACAGCCGCCGGCGGCCCGTCTCCGGGCACAGGTCGGCCTCCCGCGGCATCCGCGACGGCCCCGGCCGCCGGTCGGCCAGGAACACCGGGCCCCTGGTCCGGCCGGCCACCAGCTGGGGCAGCAACCGGGCCGTGCCCGACCGCCAGCTCACCCAGGCGCCGCCCACCCGGGCCCGGCGATCCTCCAGGTCCAGATGCTCGACGTTCAGCGACAGAACCGTTCGCACCCCGGCAGCCGACTCGTGCAGCAGCCGCCCCAGCCGCAGCGCCTCCAGGCACAGCCCCGGCCGCATCAGATCGTCCCCCGAGGTCGCCGAATACCCCTCATTGAAGATCAGGTAGATGACCTCGAGCACCGACGACAGGCGACCGGTCGGCTCGGCGCCGGACGGCAGCTCGAACGGCACCCGCTCCTCGGCCAGCGTCCGCTTCGCCTGTGCGATGCGCCGGGTGATCGCCGGCTCGTCGGCGAGGAACGCTCTGGCGATCTCCTCGGCGGTCAGCCCGCCGAGGAGGCGAAGCGTCAGCGCGACCCGCGCCTCGGTCGGCAGCACCGCGTGGCAGGAGATGAACATCAGCCGCAGGACGTCGTCCTGCTCTGACTCGACCGGAGGCTTGGGGTCCTGCTGCCGCTCCAGCTCATGGGCGAGCTGTTCGTGCTTGCGCTCGGCCCGCTGGGAGCGGCGGATGTGATCGATGGCGCGGCGCTTGGCCGCGGTCGTCAGCCAGGCGCCGGGATTGTCGGGGGCGCCCGAGCCGGGCCACTGCTCCAGCGCGGCGACGAGCGCGTCCTGGGCCAGTTCCTCAGCGAGGCCGACGTCGTTCACCATCCGCGTGAGGCCAGCGATGATCTTGGCCGACTCGAGCTTCCAGACCGCGTCGATTGTGCGATGGACGTCCGTCACCGGACGATGACAGCACCGCCCCGGCCCGCTCGCAAGCGCGGGGCGGCGCTCCCGGTGGTCTCGACGTCGGCTCGGCGCCGCGGGCTCAGGGCCCGAAGACCTGCTGGATCACGGTCTCACCGTCGCCGACGATCCCGCGGAACCGGCGGGTGAACTCGATCGCCTCCTGCTGGGAACGGACCTCGACCAGCGCGAAGCCGGCCACGGCCTCCTTCGCCTCGGCGAACGGCCCGTCGGTCACGGTGATCTCATCGCCGCGGGACGTCACGCGCACGCCGCCCGGTTCGAGGCCACCGGTGGCCAGCAGGACGCCCGCCGCGCTCAGTTCCTCGACGAACTCGGCCATCTCCGCGTACAGCTTCTCGTCCGGCTCGGGAGTCGTGTCCGTGACCTTGGACATCATCAGGTAGCGCATCGGGCTCTCCTTCGGTTTTCTGTTGCTCTGCCCAAACGTCGAACAACACGATGTGACAGGGAACGCCACTCGCCGGCCATCACACAGCAGCCGGTACAGCCCGGGCCGCAGCGCAAGTTCACATCGAAATGATGGGCTTCGCCCGTCTCAGGTTGAGAGCCAACTCCTCACGGTTCTACCACGCGTGACGGACCCACGCGGGCTGGCCGGGGGCGGTACGCCAGGATTCGCTCAGCGGGCTGTTGTCCACGGTGTCGAACCCGAATTGGTCGTATAACCGCGTGACGATTTCCACGGCCTCGGGGTAGTCGCTCGAGACCGACAGCGCGAACCGCTTCGGGTCGCCTGCCGGACGGGCGGCGCTGAACAAGCGCGGGGCCTGGATGTGGGTGAACGCCTTGGCGACCTTCGACGTAGGGAGCTGCTCCTGGCGAAGTTCGTGCACCGTCTTCTCGCCGGAGTCGATCACCGGGAAGTGGCCGTCGCGCCAGCTCATGTAGTTGTTCGTGTCCAGCACGACCTTGCCCCGAAGCCAAGTAACCCGCTCTCCATCAAACTCGGGCCGCTTCAGAGCAGTGCGGTTGCCTCGACCTCGACGAGCACATCCGGTTCGAAGAGCGGCCAGGCTCACATTCGGCCACGCCTCAGAGAAACAGGCCCCCAGCACCTGACCGAACACGCTCGGGATGAACAACAGGCCACGTCCCCCGAACCGAAGCCGACGGTCGCCGCCTCTCGCCATCCGCGCCGTCGCGCTGGCTCTGCGCGGCGATCTTCGTACGCCCCGGCCGGCTTCCCGGCCGTCGGGCTGCTCTTGACCTTCACATCGGCCGGTCCTACTAGCCAGGTGGCAACGCCGCCACGACTTCACGGCGGTTCCCGGTGTATCGCGACGTTGATCCCGCTCCTCACGGCGGATACGGTGACCGCATGTCCGATTCCTCCCCCCGGGATGGGCGGTTGCGCCGTTACTGGGACCGCCAGGCAGAGTCGTACGACCGGCAGATGGCCTTCGCCGAGCGCCGCTTCTTCGCCGACACCCGCGCATGGGTATGCGGGCAGGCAACCGGCGACGTCCTGGAAGTGGCCGTGGGCACCGGGCTGAATCTCACTCACTACTCGCATGACGTCCGGCTGACCGGCGTGGAGTGGAGCCCCTCCATGCTGGCGGTCGCCCGGCGCCGCGCGGACGAGACCGGACGCCGGGTCGATCTCCAGCAGGGTGACGCACGGGCACTGGGCTTCACCGACGGCCGCTTCGACACAGTCGTCTGCACGTTCTCACTGTGCGCGATCGAGGACGAACGTAAGGCACTCGCCGAGATGGCGCGCGTGCTCCGCCCGGGCGGGCTGCTGCTCCTGGCCGATCACGTGGAGTCGTCAGCCTGGCCGGTTCGCGGGCTGCAGTGGCTGATCGACGCCTTCAGCGTGCCCATGCACGGGGAGCACTGCCGCCGCCGTCCATTCCGCAATGTGCTCGGCATGGGATTCGGCATAGAGCGGCACGATCGGTTCAAGCTCGGCATCATCGAACGGTTCACCGCCCGCAAGCCCGATGATTCCTCTCGGCGAGGTTGGCGGGGTCTGTCGTAAGCGGGTATTGAGAATCATCCCGCATCCTTTACATTGTAGATTCATACTATGATCGGCGACTGTGAACGTGCCCGCGATGTCGCCCGCCGTACCGGAGCGAAACCCTCCCGAGCAGGTCGGACCAGACCCCTATCACGTTTACCTCGACGGACTCCCCAGCCCTGAGTCCCGGCGCACCATGCGGGGCTGTCTCGATCGCATCGCCCGCCTCATCACCGGTGACCCCCAGGCCACCGGTGCGGGCCAGCCCTGGGAACTACTGAGGTACGAGCACACGGTCAAGCTGCGCACGCTGATGCGCGAGCAGGGATGGTCTCCAGCGCACGTGAACAAGCACCTGGTCGCGTTGCGCCGGGTGCTGAAGGAGGCCTGGCGGCTCGGGTTGATGAGCGGTGAGGACTATCAGCGGGCCGCCGACCTTCCGGCCTACGCGCACACACGAGTGCCGGCGGGGCGGCATGTCCAGGCCGAGATCCTCACCGCGGCGCTCGCCGCGTGCGACGAGGACCCCTCACCCGCCGGAAGGCGGGACGGGGCCATGCTCGCGGCGCTGTACTCGACCGGCTGCCGGCGGGCGGAAATCGCCGGTCTCACGCTGGCCGACCTCGATCTGGACGCCAGATCGCTGCGCGTGCGCGGCAAGGGCGACAAGGAACGTCTGGTCTACCTCACAGCCGAGGCGGTCGAACGGCTCGAGCTGTGGCTGGACGTGCGAGGCAGAACGTACGGCCCGCTGTTCTGCCCTATCAACAAGGCGGGACGGCTACGGCGGGCCCACATGACCGGGCAGGCCATAGCCGACATCGTCTCCCGCCGCCTTGCCTCGGCCGGCGCGTCGAAGCGGACGCCGCACGACTTCCGCCGCACGTTCATCGGTGAGCTCCTCGACGCCGGAGTCGACCTCGCGACCGCCCAGGCCCTGGTCGGCCATGCCTCCCCCGCCACCACCGCGCGCTACGACCGCCGCCCGGAGCGCCGACGCCGCGAGGCCGTCGACAGGCTGAACATCCCGCCCGCCACGTAGCGGTAGGGCAAGGTCGGGCGGAGCGCGAGGCAATGGTTCTTGGTTCCGGGTGCTGACATCGTCACCCTTGGGCCCTCCGGCGAGGTGCAGCACGGTCTGTACCCCGTCGAGCGCCTCGTCGAGGCCGTCCCCGGCCATCAGATCGACGGCCATCAGATCGACGGCCACGTACTCCACGCCGTCGCACGGTTCCCGGTCGTGCCGGCTCAGCACCTGGACCTTGTGCCCGGCCGGCCGAAGGAGCGGAACCACCTGTGAACCGAGAAGACCAGTGCCGCCGGTGACCAAAGTGGTGGAAGTCATTTGTTGATCTCCGTGTTGTAGATTTCCGGTGCAGCACGGCTACGACCCGGCCGGGGTCAGGAATGTGACACGGTGATCCAAGATTTTTCGTCGCTCGACAGGTTCGAGGCGGAGCGGCCTCGGCTGCGGGCGCTCGCCTACCGGATGCTGGGCTCCTGCGCCGAGGAGGACGACGCGGTTCAGGAAGCCTGGCTGCGGTTCGACCGGACCGACCCGTCACAGGTGGAGAACCTGGCGGCCTGGCTGACGACCGTGGTCAGCCGCGTCTGTCTCAACCTGCTCCGGACGCGGCAGGCCCAGCGTGAGGAGTCGCTGGAGAGTTTCACCTCCGACTGGCTCGGCGCGGCCGATGAGGACCGGATCCCGCAGGAGGAGGCCGAGCTGGCCGACTCGGTGGGGTTGGCGATGCTCGAGGCGCTGCTGGCCCTGCTCGTTCGAATCCTTCGTTCGACTCCCGCCCCGTACCTGCTCGGATACGACCCCATCCTTCTGAAATTTTCGTCGCAGTTATGCCGGGCCAAGACATCGTCCGACGGAAAGCATGGGGACAACAGCGGTCATGCCTGCTTCGGAGCCACACCCGGTCTCTCGCCCGGTCGCGGTGCTCGCCGCCCTGCTCACCGTCGCCGCCGGGCTCGGGATCCGGGCCGTGGCCGACGGGCCGGTCGCCAAGTACGGCGGGGACGCCCTTTACACGCTGCTGCTGTACGCGCTGGTCGTGGCGGCCGCTCCGCGGACGCGGCCCGCCTGCGCCGCCTCGGTGGCGCTCGCGGCGAGCTGGGCGGTGGAGTTCTTCCAGCTCACCGGCGTCCCGGAGGAACTCGCCGCACGCAGCGTGCTCGCCCGCCTGGTGTTCGGCACCTCGTTCAACCCGCCCGACCTGTTCTGGTACGCCATCGGCGCGGGCGTGGGCTGGACGGCACATCGCCTGACCTGCCGTACGGCCCGGCCGGGCTGACCCCTCTTCCGGGGCTATGCCAGGACATGGGGGGCCGATGGAATAACAAGGGCCGAGAGTCGGTTAGAGTCGGTACCGGCCGATGTGGTCTGTGTCCCCCGGGCCGCAATTATCGCCTTCACGGAATACCGTTCGGCTGGAGCCGTGTTGTGCCTCTCGCCGAGGAGGCGACCGCCACATCGGCCTTCGCGTGGGCGCCCCGCGAGACTCGTTCTCGCGGGGCGTCCGCGTCTCACCTCCACCCGGTTGGCGGTGCCGTACAAAACCTGAGCACGCCACACGTGGCGACGGCACAATCACGTGCGCGGCGGCCTAAGGTTGATCGCACATGCCCGATGGAGGAGAGTCCGTGCTTTACCGCGCCAGCAAGATCATCAGTGTTCCGTTGATGCGCCTGCTGTGGCGACCGAAGGTCGAGGGCGCGGGCAACGTCCCCGCGAGCGGGCCTGCGATCCTCGCCTCCAACCACCTGTCCGTGCTCGACTCCTTCATCCTGCCCGCGGTGCTGCCCCGGCCGGTACGGTTCGTGGCCAAGAACGAGTACTTCACCGGCAACCCGCTGACCGCCCTGTGGATGCGCGGCATGGGGACGGTGTCGATCGACCGGGAGAACGCGTCGGCCGCCCAGGCCATGCTCGACTCGGCCGTGGAGGTGCTGAAGGCCGGCGAACTGTTCGGCATCTACCCCGAGGGCACCCGCTCCCCCGACGGCCGCCTGTACCGCGGCAAGATCGGCGTCGCCTGGCTCTCACTGACCACCCACGCGCCGGTGATCCCGGTCGCGATGATGGGCGTCGACAAGGTGCTGCCGCCGGGGGCAACGGTGCCGCGCCTGTACCGGATCGGCATCCGGATCGGCGAGCCGATGACGTTCGCCGGCGATCCCGGGCGGGCGCGCGACCGGCGCGAGGTCACCGATCAGGTGATGGAGGCCATCCAGCGGCTGTCAGGCCAGGAGTACGTCCCGAAGTACGCGGCGAGCGTCAAAGCGGCCACCTGATCGCTGCGGGGGCCGGCACGCGGCCGGGATGCGGATCACCAACTGATCACGTTAGGCTCTGAGGTCGATCCGGACCTCAGGGGGTGTCACGCGGTGCCGCGAGGACGTACGGTCGTGATCATAACTGCCGCGGTCGTGGTGGCCGCGGCCGCCGGGGCGGGAGGCGCCTACTACCTGCTGCACACCAGGGGAACGCCGCTGGAGACGGCCCAGCGCTTCACGGCCGCCTGGTCACGCGGGGACCTCACGACCATGAAAGCCGAACTCGCGGCCCCGGCCGCCGGTTTCGAGGCGGCCTATGCCGAGCTCACGAAGAACCTGGGCGCGACCAAGGTCACCGTCACCGGCATGCACGTGAGCGACCCTGCCGACGACCGCTCCACCGCCTCCTACACCGCGACCGCGTCCCTCAAGAACGTGGGCGAGTGGACCTACAAGGGCAAGTTGCAGCTCGTGGTCAAGGACCGTCACTGGAAGGTGGACTGGTCTCCGGCCGCCGTCCATCCCGCACTGACCGGTGCCGAACATTTGGCGATCAAGACGACCTGGCCGGCCAGGGCCGCGATCATGGATGCCGGCGGCGCCCGCATCGATGACGGCGACGACGGCGGTTCAGTGCAGCAACTCGTCGGATTTCTGGACAAGGCCACCGCCAAGGACGTCAAGAAGCTGGGCGCGGCCTATCGCGTGGGCGGCACGGTGGGACGCGGTGGCCTGCAGGAGACCTTCGAGAGGCGGCTCGCCGGCACCCCGACCACCGAGATCCAGGTCGTCGGCAGCGAGAGCGAGACACTGCACACGATCAAGGGCAAGCGGGGCGAGAACCTGCGGACCAGCCTCGATCCGCGGGTGCAGAAGGCCGCGGCCGATGCCGTACGCGACCTGCCCAAACCCACCTCCCTGGTGGCCGTCCGGCCCTCATCCGGTGAGATCCTCGCGGTCGTCAACAGCCAGGGCGGCTTCAACCGGGCCCTGGACGGCCGCTATCCGCCGGGTTCGACGTTCAAGACCATCACCGCCGCCGGACTGCTGGCCACCGGCGTCACCCCGTCCTCGACGGTGTCCTGCCCTCCGGAAGTGAACATCGGCGGCCTGAAGATCCGAAACTCCGACCACGAGGCGTTCGGTTCGCTGTCGTTCCTGGACTCCTACGCCCATTCCTGCAACACCACGTTCGCTCCGATGGCCGCCGAGAAGCTGGGTGCGCAGAAGCTGTACGACCTGGCGGGCGATTTCGGGTTCAACCGGCCGCTCAACATCGGCGTGCCGGCGACGACGGGCAGCATGCCCAAGGCGACCAGCGACGCCGAGCTGGCGGCCGAGTCGTTCGGTCAGGCCAGGATCACCGCCAGCCCGCTGGTGATGGCGGGGGTCGCCGCCACCGTGGCCGACGGGTCGTGGCGCCCGCCCACGCTGGTGCCGTCTCTCAAGCAGAAGGCCTCGCCCGAGCCGCTGCCCGACGGGGTGGCCGAGCAGCTCCGCGCGATGATGAAGGCCGTGGTGACCAAGGGAACGGCACGAACCGCCGGGCTGCCGGCCGGGACCGCGGGCAAGACCGGGACCGCTGAGTTCGGCACCGGCCCCGAACTCGACTCGCATGCCTGGTTCGTCGGCTACCGAGGCGACCTCGCCTTCGCCGTCGTGGTCGAGGGCGGCGGCGGAGGTGGCGCGGTCGCCGCCCCGGTCGCGGCCGCCTTCCTCAAGGCCCTCGGATAGAGCCCAACCAAGGCAAGCCCCAAGCCCCCCCATACCGTGATCTTGCGAATTCTCGCAGTCGGCGCCATGAGCAGGCACTTCACGTCCATGATCTTGCAGTTTCTCGCAGGCCTACCCACTGAACAGCGAAAACACCGTCCGTGATCTTGCACTTCCTGGCAACTGCAAGATCAGCTAGCACATAGACGCAGGTCGTACGCCACGCCTGCGATTATCTGCAAGATCACGAAATGGATCCGCACAGCTCAGGAGGCTTCCGTGCGAGAATTCGCAAGATCACGGAGTGGCGGTGGGGCGGCGTACGGGGCGAATAGGAGACCAGCAGGGTCTCCTTCCCGTAACGGCTCGTGCTCAGATCGGGAGGGCGGCCGCGTTGTGCTGGAGAGCCATGATCAGCAGAGCCGTGATCAGCACCACGATCAGCATCCAGCTCAACGTGATGATCAGGGTGGATCGGCGTGGCCAACGGCCCCTCGCCCCGCCGGCGGCACGATCGGCCGTCCGCCGCCGGCCGTGCTCCTTCCGCTCCACCCTCTGGTTGAAGGACTCGATCCTGGCAGCCAGCTTGGGGTCTTCGTCGGTGAGATGCCGCTCGATCATCGTGAGCATTCGCTCTTCGTCCTGCGACCAGGCCATGGCGCAACTCTCCAGAACGCGAGGTGTGTGCCGACTTTCTGCCCATCGATCAAGATCGTTAGCCGTTTCCAGAGCCGGTATTTACCGCGCGTTGAAAGTCGCGACAGGAATCGAAATTTTGTTCTAATATAGTCGTGCGCTGGGACAATCTCCGCCTTGACGATCAAGGGCCTGACGATCGAGGAAACGACGGCCGGGAACGTTCCCGCCGACAGGGCGACGACGCCGCGCCGCTGTTCGCACGCGGCGCGGTCACCAGGACATTCGACACTCCCGGGTTCCAGGGCATCACGTTCTACGAGATCCAGGCGCGCTCGATCATCAATCGCGTCCCCGGCGCCAGTCGTGTTCCCTTCGAATGGACGATCAACCGTTCCTTAGGACTGTGCATGAGTGACATTCACAGCCGCACGCCCCGAACGGTGCTGGGCGCACTGGTCGGCCGCTTTCGCAACCGGGCGGCGACGCGGATCACGTCCACGGTCAGCCGGCGATCCTCGCGGCGAAGGACCCGACGGCCTCGGCGACCTCGGCAGGAGCGGTCCCGTGAGCGGTGTGGCCCTGACCGCGCAGCACCGCCCGTTCGGCCCGGGGCAGCACACGCGCCAGCGCATCGAGGCGCTCGCTCAGGTGGGCGGGGCTCCGGTCGCCGCCGAGCAGCAACACCGGGGTCGCGATCCGGGCGTAGGCGTCGAGCCGGACGCCGAGCCGATCTATCGCCTCGGTGTCGTCGAGCTGCTGGGGAACGAGCGAGCGCAGCCGCAGCATCACGGAGAGGCACACACCGCTCAGGAAGGCCAGCCAGGCCGGGAACCGTACAACGTCCCGCATGAAGATCCGCAATGCCCGGCCCGAGCGGCCCGTCGCGATCGCCTGCCGAGCCCGGGTGATGTTCTCCCCATTCGGGCCGCCGAGTGGAGTGCCGATCACGGCCGGCGGCTCGTAGAGGACCGCTCCGGTGAACAACTCCGGTGCGGCGACCAGCGACTCCAGCGCGACCACCGCGCCGGAGGAGTGCCCGATGAGCAGGCTCGGGGAGCCGATTTCCCGAGCGACCGCGAGCACGTGCCCAACCTCCTGCGTGATCGTCGCCGGACCCGGCAGGTCCTGCCGGTACTGCCGCCGATGCAGGCGGACGACCCGATGACGCGGCGTCAGTCGCGCCGCCACCTTGCCCCAGGATCGGCCGTCGTCCATTCCGGGATGGAGGATCAGCACGGCGGGTCCTCGTCCCTCGTCGATCGCCCGGACTTCCGTGCCGTCGGGCGCGGTGGTGGTGAGCATGCCGCTCTCCTCAGCCAAGGTCAGGAATGGCGAAAAATCGACCTCCGTGCTCACGGTACGCGCGATCACCCGAGTGATGAACCATATCGCCGGCCACGGTGATGTGACCTGAATCACATCAACCGTCGGCGCTGTCGGACACGTCCCAGGGAAGAGGGGATCATCAGTCGACATGAACGGGGCATGTCTTGTCCTTGTTACGCGGATTTTCATTACGCGGATCTTCGTTACGCCGCACCGCCGCCAACGTGATGGTGAAGGCGATCGAGGCGCGTGACCGGCAGCGTTCCCGATCGGCTTCGCCGCCCGACGTCCAGGAGGTACGCATTCTGCTGCTGCACGCCAACGGCATGGGCGGCACGATCCGTACGGCGTTCAACCTCGCCGGGCACCTGGCCCGCACGCACGACGTCGAGATCGTCAGCGTGGTCAGGCAGCGCGAGGCGCCGTTCTTCCCGGTTCCCCCCGGCGTCCGCATCCGCTATCTGGACGACCGGCTGCCGCGGCGCCGGGGCCTGCTGTCCCGATTCCCGAGCCGGCTGGTCCCCAAGGACGAGGCGGCCTATCACTGGTTCACGCTGAGGACCGATCTCAAGCTGGTCCGCTACCTCCGGTCGCGGCGCGGCGGCGTGCTCATCGGCACCCGGCCGGGCCTCAACCTGATCGCCGCCGGGTTCGCACCCCCGGAGATCATCACGATCGGGCAGGAGCACGGCAATCTCGCCGGGCACCGGCCCTCGGTGCGCTCCCGGATCACCCGCGGGTACGGCAGGCTCGATGCGGTCGTCACGCTCACCGAGGCCGATCTCAATGCCTACGAACGCGCCTTCGATCGCGCGGGCCGACCGCGACCGGCCGTGCTGGCGCGGATTCCGAACGCGGTGCCCCGGCTGGAGGGCGGTCTGTCTCCGCTCACCGCGAAGACGGCGGTCACGGTCGGCCGCCTCACCCATGTCAAGGGCTATGACCTGCTGATCCGCGCCTGGGCGCACGTCGCGGCCCGGCACCTGGACTGGACGCTGCTGATCTTCGGCTCCGGACCGCGCCAGGAGAAGTTGCAGGCGGACATCGACAAGCGCGGCCTGACCGGTCAGGTGCTGTTGGCGGGACCGGTCCAGGACGTCGGCGCCGAACTGGTCAAGGCTTCGTTGTTCGTACTCAGCTCGCGCCGCGAGGGCGGGCCGATGGTGGTCCTGGAAGCGATGAGCAAGGGGCTGCCGGTCGTCGGTTACGCCTGTCCGACCGGGCCCGCCGAGCTGATCAGCGACGGCGTGAACGGGCTGCTGGTCAAGCCCGAGAAGATCCATGCTCTGGCCGACGCGATCTGCGCGGTCATCGAGGATGAGGAGCTGCGCGCCAGGCTGGCCGCCCAGGGACCGCCGACCGCCGCCCGCTACGACATCGACGTGATCGGCCCACGTTGGGAGCGGCTCCTCGCCGATCTGGTCGCGCTCCGCCGCGGGCTCTCCCCCGACCGGCTCACCCGCAGACACGCTCCCCGTTCCACGGATCTCGCTGATTTCCCGGCCGAGCTCTGACAGCGACCGGCGGCGCCCGCTGGAGGACCGACCGGGAGGCGCCGCCGATAGGGTGATGCCGTGCGCATGGGGAGCGCGGCGATCGCGGGGACCGCGACGCCCAGAAGGATCAGGGGGATCGCGGCGGAGGCGATACTGCCGCGGCTCCTGCTGCTCGTGGCCGCGCTGCTGGCCGTGAGCCTCGGTCACATCGCCGCCCACCTCTGCGGCCCGGCCTCCTCGATGTCCACCTCCTCGATGCCCGCGCTGTGCGCCCACTGCGAACACGGCGGCAGCGGGGAGGACAGGCTCGCCGGGAACGGCACACCGGCCGGGCACACGGCGGCGGACCTGGCGCCGCCGGTCACGGCTTCCGGCCCGGATTCGGATCAGCCGAACCCGATCGTCTTCTGCCTGGCCGCGGTCGCCGCGATCCTCGTGACCTTGGTGCTGCGTCTGCTGGGGGCCGGCCGCCTCCCCGAAGGCGTACGCGGCCCGGGTGAGCGGCCGGCCCGCCTTCCTCCGGCGCGCGGTTCGCCGGCTCCGCCGTTCGCGCTGTCGCTACGACGCGTCGCGGTTCTGCGCGTATAGAGGCTCCCGGCCGGGTCAGGCGTGCCTTCGCCTCACCCGGTTCTCCGTGTGCCCTTTCCGTACGTGAACTGTGAGCGAATCACCATGTCATCGATCGATCGACGACTCTTCCTGCGCGCCGGTCTGGCCGCCGCCGGAGGCGCCCTCGCCACCGCCTGCTCCCCCGCCCAGAGTGAACCAGCACGCCAATCAGCGGATCCCCGGCCCGGGACCGGCGCCCTTGTCCGGCCGTCGGGCCCCGAGGTCGCCGCCGCCGAGGCGGCGCGCCGACCCGGCCAGGTGCGCGAGTTCCACCTGATCGCCCGGGAAGGCCGCGCCGACCTCGGCGGTCCCGTGGTCCAGACCTGGATGTACGGCGACCGCCTGCCCGGGGAGCCGATCCGCGTCCGGGCCGGCGAGGTCGTCCGGGCTCGGCTGACCAACCGGCTCCCTCAGGAGACCACCGTCCACTGGCATGGCCTCGCCCTGCGCAACGACGCCGACGGCGTACCCGGGGTCACCCAGCCGCCCATCCCCCCGGGCGGGGAGATGGTCTACGAGTTCACCGCGTCCCATCCCGGGACGTACTGGTTCCATCCGCATCACGGCACGCAGTTGGATCGCGGGCTGTACGCACCGATCATCGTGGAGGATCCGGCCGAGCCGTACGACTATGACGACGAGTGGACCGTCGTCCTCGACGACTGGCTGGACGGCGTCACCGGCACACCGGCTGAGGTGCTGGCCGAGATCACTTCGATGTCGGGGGGCGGCGGCCATGGTGGCGGTCACGGTGGCGGTCACGGTGGCGGTCACGGTGGCGGTCACGGTGGCGGTCACGGTGGCGGTCACGGTGGCGGTCACGGCCATGAGGGGATGCCGATGTCGATGCCGGACTCGACGGCTTCCCCAGGGGCCTCCTGGCCGCACATGATGATGAACGCGGAAAGCGACCTCCTGGGCGGCGACGCCGGAGACGTCTACTACCCCCACTTCCTGGTCAACGGCAGGACCGCGACGGCCCCGCAGACCTTCGCCGCCAAGCCGGGCTCCCGGCTGCGGATCAGGATCATCAACGCCGGCGGCGACACCGCGTTCCGCGTCGCGCTGGCCGACCACGCCATGACCGTGACCCACGCCGACGGCTTCCCCGTCGTGCCGGTCGAGACCGACGCGCTGCTGCTCGGCATGGGCGAGCGGTACGACGTGCTGGTCACCCTCAAAGGTGGGGTGTTCCCCCTGGTGGCACTGGCCGAGGGCAAGCGTGCCGTCGCTCAGCTTTCCGTTCCACAGCTGGGTGATGGACTGTCTGCTGGGCCAGGTTTACTTCACGGTCCAGCTGTTGACCGTGTCCGCCCTTGTCGAACCCGCTCACGAAAGCACGCTTCTTTACGATGTAGATTTTTTATCTCTTGCGGTTGGGACATTTGTCCTGCCGCAGACCGGATCGATCGATCTACTCGGCCGAACGCTCGCTTCCTACCGTTTCAACCATGCGAAACATCGAAAGCCCGGCCGTGCTGCTCTCCTCGGTCACGAAGAGCTTCGGTCCGGTACGCGCCGTCGACGGGGTCACGCTCGCCATCCCCCGCGGCCAGACCATCGCCCTCCTCGGCCCCAATGGGGCGGGCAAGTCGACCACGATCGGCCTGCTGCTCGGGCTGCTGCCGCCCGACTCCGGACAGGCGTCGCTGTTCGGCCACGACCCCGGCCAGGCCGTACGGCGGGGCCGGGTGGGCGCGATGCCCCAGGAGGGCGGCCTGGTCGAACGGGTCACCGTGCGCGAACTGCTGACCTTCGTGGCCGGCACCTACCCCGCGCCGCTGCCGCTGGACCGGGTCCTCGAGCTCGCGCAGCTCACCGGGCTGCGCGACAGGCGGGTGGACAAGCTGTCCGGCGGTCAGGCCCAGCGCGTGCGGTTCGCGACCGCCATCGTCGGAAACCCCGACCTGATCGTCCTCGACGAACCGACCGCCGCGCTCGACGTCGCCGCCAGACGGGAGTTCTGGGATGGCATGCACGGCCTGGCCAGCCAGGGCAAGACCATCCTCTTCTCCACGCACTACCTGGACGAGGCCGACGAACGATCCGACCGGATCATCGTGATCGACCGCGGCCGCCTGATCGCGGACGGCACCAGTGACGAGATCAAGCGGGTCGTGGCGCTGACGACCGTGAGCGTGACCGTGGCCGGTGAGGCGGCCTGGCTCGCCGCCCTGCCCGGGGTGCGCCACCTGGAGATCCGTGGCGACCGCGCGCACCTGCGCAGCGCGGATCCCGACGCGACCGTGCTGGCCCTAGCCCGGGCGGGAGCCGTACGGAACCTCGAAGTCGCCCCCGCCGACCTGGAGGACGCCTTCGTCGCCCTCACCACCAAGACCAACCTCACCACCAAGACCAAGGAGATCGTGTGATGCTTGGATATATCCGGCTTGAGCTGATCAGGACCATCCGCGATGGCGGCTACATCATCTTCGGCCTGGTCATGCCCGTCGTCATGTACCTCGTGTTCACCAACCTCGGCCTGGCCCCCGGCGACAAGCACCACGCCGCGATCCACACGATGGTCAGCATGGCGGCCTACGGCGCGCTCGGTGCGGCGTTCAACAACGGCAGCGGCATCGCCGAGGACCGCGCGGCCGGCTGGCTGCGGCGGCTCCGCCTCACCCCGATGACCCCCGCTCAGGTGATCACCGGCAAGGTCGTCGTCGGAGCGGTCGGGGTGGTGCCGGGCATCGCCGCCGTTCTGCTCACCGGGGCGCTGGTCAACCACGTCACGCTCGCCCCGGGGCAGTGGCTCGCCGTCGTGGGTCTGCTGTGGGCGGGGACGATCCCGTTCTCGCTGCTCGGCCTCGGCAACGGCTACCGGCTGACCGGCCAGACCGCGTCCATGGCCAACCTCGCGACCATGCTCACCCTGTCCATCGTGGGCGGGCTGTGGGTGCCGGTCAACGGGTTCCCGTCGTGGCTGCGCGCCATCGCGGAGTGGACGCCGTCCAACAGTTACGCCGCCCTGTCGTGGCACGTCGCGTTCGGCGAGGGCCCCGGGCTGCGCGAGGTCGCCGTACTGGCCGCCTGGCTGCTGGCCTTCGGTCTCTACGCCGGGTACGGCTACCGCCGCGCCGGCCGTACGGCGTGACGCGTGCGGTCAGGATCTGCCCTCAGCAGACATATCGGCACGCCACCGGTGACCGGCGGATACAAAGGCGCCATGGGTCAGTCCGACAACCTCCAGTACGTAGACCTTGCGCAACAGCGGATCAGAGCCATTGGGGATCTCGGGACCGCGCTCCCTGCCGGCCCGGCGCGTCCGGATGCCGATGATCGCTGATCGGCCCGAGGCTGCCATACCGGCAGTCTGGCACGCTGAGATCTCCGGCGGGCCGTTGTTCGCGCACAGACGAGCAAGCAGGTCAGTACGGCGTGACGGGTGCCGGTCAGACCCGGTCGAGGGGCCGATGCGGTTCCGGCGGCAGCTCGACCTCGATCGGGTCGCCGGGCCGTACCACGCCGCCTTCCCTCACCACGCCCATGATCCCGGCCTTGCGAACGAGGTTGCCGTCCTCGTCCCGGGCGACGACCTCCTTCAGCAGTCCGTTCTGGAAATTGTCGATCTGCACACAGGGATTGCGCAGACCCGTGACCTCCACGACCGCGCCGTCCCCGAAACGCAGCAGCGTGCCCACGGGCAGGCCGAGCAGGTCGATCCCGCTGGTGGTGATGTTCTCCCCGAGCTCGCCGGGCACCACCCGGAAGCCCTTCTGACCGACCTCCGTGAAGAGCTCCTCATGAATGAGGTGGACCTGACGGAGGTTGGGCCGGGTGGGATCCTGCGCCACACGCGAGCGGTGCTTGACCGTGACGCCGGCGTGCACGTCCCCCTCCACGCCGAGCCCCGCGAGCAAGGTGATGCTGCTCCGGTTCGGCTTGGTGAAGGAGTATTCGCCGTTGCTGCTGACCGCCGTCACTGTCCCACCCATGCCGCGCAGCTCCCCCCGTACACCACGATGATCTGTCACGACCCAAGACTAAACGGGCGAATGCCTCGCACGTTCGATCATCTCGGTGTGATCCGGGCGACGCCGGTACTTCTGGAGGACGTGGACCGCGGCCGCGCCCAGGGCGACGCCCAGCAGGACCATGAGGATGATCGTTGGCCACTGCGCCCACGACGGCAGGTACAGGGCGAGGAACCACCCTCGGCTGTCCACCCCTGTGATCTTGAAGACGCCCGGCACGATGCCCTGGGGGAACAGCGCGATCGGGCAGAGCGTCATGCACAGGCCGACGGTGGCCTGGTCGCGCCTGGGCAGATCTTCGTACCTGGCCATCTTGCCGGCGCCGGTGTCGCGTCGGCCCGTGCGCATCAGGTGAAGCAGCTCCGGGCCGTGACCGCGCAACCTGCGCGCGGCCAACGCGCCCAGGCCCCACCAGCACAGCACCCCTGACGCCAGGCCGACGGGCACCCCGGCCCAGCCGTACAGGACCGCCACGATGCCGGCGGGCAGCGCCGTGAGCAGCCCCAGCGCCAGCACGCCGTAGATCATGCCGGTCGCCGAGCCGCTGTCTTCCGTGGTACGGAGGGGATTGCCACTGCGCTTGTGCGGATCGATTCCCGGCACGAGCCCGTACACCGAGACCAGCGGCACCAGCCCGGCTCCGCCGCCGAGCAGCGCGAACATGATCGACAGCACCAGCGGCCACGGACCGTCGACGAGCGCGGTGAGCGAGAGCGTCAGCGCGAGCGCCACGGGTGTGACGAACAGCAGCCAGGCGAGTTGGCGGCCGCGCACGTCGCCGGCTCGCGGGGTGAGCAGCGTGAGCCAGAGCGCGGTCCCGTCGGTGCCGTAGATGTTGGCCGACATCGCGGCGGCCATCAGGATGAAGATCGGGCCCGCCCACGGCAGCATCTGGTCCCAGCCCATCAGCAGTGGGATCGCCGCGAAGAACACCCCGTAGGCCAGGGCGAACGTCAGCTGGTGGGTCCGGACCAGATCACGCGACCAGGTGCGCGTCTCCTTGCCCAGCACAACGCCGGTCGCCGTGGTGGCGCGCATCGGCCTGCGCCCTCCGGTGGCGGCCCGTGCGCGTCCCACTCGCCGGGTCAGCAGCACCGCCCACGCCGCGAGCAGCAGCGCGGCCAGTACGGCCAGGGCGGCGAGTGCGACGGCGACCCGTCCCCACCTGCCGGCAGCCGCGGACTCGACCGCGACGAGGCCCCACCCGGACGGGACGGCGCGCACCACGTCGGCCACCACGGGCGGCACCCCGCCTGCTTCGCTGTAGGCGACGGCGAACACCCAGCCCTGCCCGAGCAGCGCCAGCACCATGCCGTTGATCAGTCCGGCGGCGATCGCACTCACCCGCGAGCGCAGCGCGAGGCCGAACACCGCGACCGCGACCTTCGACAGCAGGACGAACACCACCAACTGCAGCAGCAGGGCGGGCAGCGCCACCAGACCGGCCGCGACGCCCTGCCCTACCCCGAAAACCGCCAGCCCCGTCAGCGCCAGCAGGCTGATCACGGGCGCGATGCCGACGAACGCGGCCGCCAGCAGCCCGGCGGCCATCCGCCGGGGCGGCAGGCCCAGCGGTGCGAAGAACTCCGGCCTGATCGTCTCGTCCCCGCCGCCCGCGAAGACCGGGCCGAGGATCCACCCGAGCATCCACACCGCGTAGGCGGGGCCGAGCAGCTCCGGCCCGGTCAGCGACAGCGCGATCGTGCCGACCGCCAGCGCCACGCCGATCAGGCCGCCGAGGGTGATCAGGCCGGCCCGCTGGCCGGTCATCGAGTTGCGGATGATAGCGATCTTCATCCGCGCCATGGTCAGCGCGACAGCCACGACAGCTCCTTCGCCTCGCCGTCGTCCGCGCCGACCAGCTCGACGAACCTGTCCTCCAGCGTCTGCGAACCCCGCACCTGCGACAGGGTCCCGGCAGCCGCGACCCTGCCCTTGTCGATCACCGCGACGTGGTCGCAGAGCTGCTCCACCAGCGCCATCACGTGGCTGGACAGCACGATGGATCCCCCGCCCGCGACGAATCCCCGCAGGATCGTCTTGATCGTCGCCGCGGACACCGGGTCGACGGCTTCGAACGGCTCGTCCAGCACGAGCAGCCTCGGAGCGTGCAGCAAGGCGGTGGCCAGGCCGATCTTCTTGCGCATACCGGTCGAATACTCGATCACCAGGGTCTTGTCCGCCTGGTCCAGCTCCAGCACTGCCAGGAGCTCCTCGGCCCGCTCGGCCACCACCTCCGGCGGCAGCCCGCGTAACAGGCCGAGATAGGTCAGCACCTCCCGGCCCGTCAGCCGCTCCGGCATGGCCAGGCCGTCAGGAAGCACTCCGACCAGCGCCTTGGCCCGCGTCGGGTCCGCCCAGACGTCGGCGCCGAAGATCTGGGCGGTCCCGTCATCGGGCCGGAGCAGGCCCACGGCCATCGACAGCGTCGTGGTCTTGCCCGCACCGTTCTGTCCGACCAGACCATAGAACGAACCTGGCGGAACGTTCAGATCGACCCGGTCGACGGCGACCTTTTCTCCGAACCTCTTGACCAATCCCGTTATTTCCAGCGCAGCGGTCACGGGCCCTCCCAAGGGCGACGGCGATCTGGCGGAGATTCGGCAGGCCCCGGAATCATCGAGCGGACATGGGCCAACCGATCAAGATTCAAGATAATTCAACAGAACTCCTGAAGATCGGGCAATGGGTGCGTACCCGGCGTGAGATCCTCACAGACGATGGATCACGAAGGATGGATGAATCCCCTGCGGGAGGGCGAGCAGGGCCCGGACGCCAAGGGCATGTACTGGCTGGCGGTTCTCGCGGCCGGTCCGGTGTGGGACATCGTGCGGGGACGGACGCATCCGCTGTGGCCGGCCGTGGTCGCGGTGACCGCGTCGGTCGCGCTCTACCTGGTCACGGCGACCCTCGCCTTCTCCGACCGGTGGCGGGCTCAGTGGCTGGCCCTGCCCGTGCTGGCCGTGGTCACGATCGCCGCGGCGGCCGCCTTCGGCGAGAACTGGTTCTATCTGTTGATCATGCTCGCCGTGGCGGTGGGCATGGTCGTGCGCGGCCGGGAGCTGCCGGTCGTGCTGCTCGTCGTCGTGGCCGCCGGTCTGGCCATCCGGCTGAGCGCCGGCTCGTCACTCAGCGACTCGCTGACCCTGGTATGGGGGATCTTCGCCTCGGGGATCGTCCCGGCGATCATCATCAGGCTGTGGGAGGCGATCGGAGAGCTTCAGCGCACCCGCGAGGAGCTCGCCCGCGCCGCGGTCACCGAGGAGCGGCTGCGCTTCGCCCGCGACCTGCACGACCTGCTCGGCCACACGCTGTCGGTCATGGTCGTGAAGGCGGAGGCCGTACGCCGCCTGGCGCCCCGCGACGGGGAGACGGCGGCCGGGCAGGCCGCCGACATCGAACGGATCGGACGGCAGGCCCTCACCGAGGTCCGGGGCGCGGTCACCGGCTACCGGGGGCGTGGCCTGGCCACCGAGCTCGAGACCGCCCGCACGGCGCTCGCCGACGCCGGCATCGCCGCCGTCCTCCGCGTCCCTTCCGTACGGCTCACGCCGGAGACCGACGCCCTGCTGGGCTGGGCCGTACGGGAGGGCGTCACCAATGTCATCCGGCACAGCGGCGGCGCCAACTGCGCCATCGAACTACGCGAGGCCGACGGTCTCGTGCTGGAGATCCGCGATGACGGCGCGGCCGGTGGCTCTGCCCCCGGCCAGGGCGGATCCCGGGGCAACGGGCTGGCGGGCCTGCGGGAGCGGGTGGCCGCGGCCGGCGGCACGCTGGAGGCCGGCAGGCTGCCCGGCCGGGGCTTCCTGCTGCGTGTCCAGGCGCCGAACGGGAGGGAGGAGGAATGATCAGGGTGCTGCTGGCGGAGGACCAGGGCATGATGCGCGGTGCCCTGGCCCTGCTGCTGGGACTCGAGGACGACATGGAGGTCGTCGCGCAGGTCTCGTCGGGTGACGAGGTCGTGGCGGCCGCCCTGGCGGCCCGGCCCGACGTGGCGCTGCTCGACATCGAGATGCCGGGCCGCGGTGGGCTGGAGGCCGCCGACGAGTTGCGCGAGCGGCTGCCCTCGTGCCGGGTGCTGATCCTCACCACGTTCGGACGGCCCGGATATCTGCGCCGGGCCATGGAGGCGGGGGCCCGTGGGTTCCTCGTGAAGGACGGCCCGGTCGAGGAACTGGCCGGCGCGATCCGTCGCGTACTGCGTGGTGAGCGGGTCGTCGACCCCGCGCTCGCGGCGGCCGCGCTCAGCACCGGGCCGAGCCCGCTGACGGACCGGGAACGCGACGTCCTGGGCGCGGCGGCCGACGGCTCGACCATCGCCGACATCGCCGCCCGGCTCCACCTGTCAGAGAGCACGGTGCGCAACTACCTGTCCTCGGCGATCGGCAAGACCGGCACACGCAACCGCATCGAAGCGGCCAGGGCGGCCCGTCACAACGGGTGGTTGTGACGCCGTCCCGGCCGGGCTCGGTGTTCCCGGCGTCGCAATATGGGAGATGCGGCCCGGCCTGGCGGGACAGCACCATGAACAGCAGCGACACCTGCTCCGGATCGTCGACCGGGAACACCGGGCGAGCCGCCGGCGACAAGGGACCGACTTCGGCAAGGGCAAGGTGATGAAGACCGTGACCGGGCACCAGATCGTGGACACACTGACCCAGGGGGCCACGCCGGACGACCGTCCGCACGACTCGGCGGGCATCGAGGCCCGATGGAAGCTGATCGTCGATCACGAAGGCGTGACAATCGCCAGCGACCGTTTCCGGCTCACGGCCGTCGGATCGCACGCCGAGGACGACGACCTGTTTCCGGAGAGGACGTTGCTGGACGCGATGGACTCCGGCGAAATGGAGGCCATCCTCTCCGAGCTGCACAGCGTGACCAGGTGGACCTACGGGCAGTTCTGCGGCCTGGCGCGCGCGCTTGAAATGGTCGGCGAACGATGGGCCCTGTTCATCATCCGTGACCTTCTCGTCGGCCCCAAGAGCTTCGCCGACCTGCGCAAGGGCCTGCCCCGGATCCCCGCCGACACGCTGGCCGCCCGCCTCAAGGAGCTCGAACGGACCGGGGTGGTCAGCCACCGGCTCGTGCGGGGGCCCGGCGCCGAGGTGGCGGTGTACGAGCTCACCGAGTACGGCAGCCGCATCGAGGACGCGGTCATCCAGCTCTCCCGCTGGGGTGCGCAGGTCCTCGACCAGCCCCGGCCGGAGGACATCGTCACCGTCGACTCCATGATCATGGCGCTTCGCACGACGTTCCGCCCCGAGGCGGCCCGCGGCCTCCGGGCGAGCTTCGAGGTACGCATCGGCGAGATCATCCTCAACGCGCAGGTCGACGACGGCACGGTCAAGGTGGCCTCCGGGCACCTTCCCGGCGCCGACCTCGTCATCGAGCCGGGCCCCGTGCTGAAGTCCCTGATGTCGGGCGAGGTCAGTCCGGCGGAGGCCGTCGCCGAAGGCATGGTGCGTCTCGCCGGCGACGCCGGCCTGCTGGACCGCTTCGTCGAGATCTTCACGATCCGCCCCGACGCACACTTACCGGCCTGAACCCGGCCTGAATCGGGCGTCACGGCTGCGTCTCGGCGAAGAATCCGGCGGCGAAGGTGACCCGGGCGAGGGCCCGCTGGCCGGCCTCGTTGGGGTGGAAGAAGTCCCACGGGCTGACCATCTTCAGCGAGAAGGGGTAGCCGAAGACCGCACCGCCGTCATAACGGCAGGCCGGGCCGTACCGTAGACAGGCCGTCCGGAGTTGCGCGTTGTAGTCCATCACCCGCTCACGGACCTCCGCACGCCTGATCTCGTCCGCCTTCGCCGTGGACCCGGGGTTGGCCAGCATCGACTGGCAGGTGCGGCCGATCGTCCAGAACGCGCGGGCCCAGCGGTTGTCCTTCCCGATCCGCCAGAGCCGCTTCAGATCGGGAATGCTGGCGACGAAGACCCTCACGCCCGTCGGCCGTAGCACGTCAAGGGCGGCCTCGATCCGGCGCCGATAGGTGACCACCGGGGTCATGAGCTTCGGCGACCGGGTGCACGCGTCCTGCGCTCCCACGAGGATCGTGACGTAGTCGGCCCCGCCCTCGACGGCCTGCCGGGCCTGTGCGGCCAGGTCGGCGCTGGTCGCGCCGGGGACCGCGAAGTTGAGGTTGTGCCCCTTCAGGGCCGGCGCGAGCGCCAGCAGACGCAGATAGTGGCTGCTCACTTCGGGGTTGTCCCCGGCCGACCACGACCTCGAGGTGCACGAGACGTACCAGCCGCACGCGTTGAACCCCGCGCTGATCGAGTCGCCCAGCGCCGCCAGCACCGTTGGCAGTGCGGGCGGCGCCGGGGGCAGTGCGCGCGGCGCCGCCGTCAGACGGTGCGCGCGGGCCGCTCCGGCCGCGAGCAGCGTGCCGGGTGTGAGTAGAACGGAAAAGGCCAGGACCGACGTGATCTTCTTGATCATGAACACCTCCGGGTGACCAAAGGTAGGGATCACCCGGAGGTGAACTCCATCTCCAAGGCGGAATGCGCCGCTTCCCTGACCAAGTTCCTATCGCCGCTTGACAGAAGGGCATCAGCTACCGCCTGCGGTCCGGGCAACGGGGGTCCCTGCCGAAGCAGGTACGGATCTTGCGTAAAGTGAATTGAGTGAGCGTCGTTCTTATCCGCCCCCTCGCGGTTCGCACGGTCGCGGTGAGCGACCCCGGCGATCTCCTGACGCGCCTGCCGGATGCGATGCCGTACGCCTGGATCAGGCACGGCGAGGGCCTGGTGGGCTGGGGAGAGGCGGCCCGCATCGTCATTCCGCCCGGCCCGGACCGTTTCGACCGGGCCCGGGAGTGGCTCGGCTCGCTCTTCGACGGGGCGCGCATCGACGACGAGGTCGAGGCGCCCGGCTCTGGACCGGTCGCGTTCGGCTCGTTCACCTTCGACGGCGACGCCGCCGGCTCCACGCTGGTCATCCCACGCACGGTGCTCGCCCGTAGACACGGCCGGGCCTGGCTCACCACGATCGGTGAGGCCGGATCCGTTCCGGTGACCTCGCCCGTCGAACCCGGGCGCATCCGGTACGGCGACGGTACGCTGACCGCTCCGGAGTGGGAGCAGGCCGTGGCCAGGGCCGTACGCAGGATCAGGAGCGGCACCCTGGACAAGGTCGTGCTCGCCCGCGATCTCACAGCCACCGCCGAGCGCGACATCGACACGCGGGTGCTGCTGTCCCGGCTGGCCGTCCGCTATCCCGAGTGCTACACGTTCTCCGTGGACGGACTGACCGGGGCGACCCCCGAACTGCTGGTCCGGCACACCGGCCGGTCGATCGAGTCGCTGGTCCTGGCGGGCACGACGCCACGCGGCGCCGGACCGGCCGAGGACGCCGCCCGCGGCGTCGCGCTGTACGCCTCAGGCAAGGACCGCCACGAGCACGCCTGCGCCGTCGCCTCCGTCCAGGAGGCCCTGGCTCCCCTGTGTTCGACGCTGGACGTGCCCGCCCGGCCGGAGCTGCTGGTGCTGCCGAACGTGCAGCACCTGGCCAGCCGGGTCAGCGGGCGGCTGTCGGACGGCGCGTCCGTGCTCGACGTGGTGGCCGCCATGCACCCGACCGCGGCCGTCGGCGGCACCCCCACCGGCATGGCCCTGCGCGTCATCCGGGAGCTGGAGGGCATGGCACGCGGCGGCTACGCCGGTCCGGTCGGCTGGATCGACTCCCGAGGCGACGGTGAGTGGGGCATCGCACTGCGCTGCGCCCAGATCTCCGGCCGCCGCGCCCGGCTGTTCGCCGGGTGCGGCATCATGGCCGGGTCCGACCCCGTCGCCGAGCTCGCCGAGGCTCAGGCGAAGTTCCGCGTCATGCAGTACGCCCTTGAAGGGTGACTCGAGGGGTGAGCGGCGCGATCGCGGCGCCGGCGTGCTCAGCGGGCCACGGTTGAGCGGGCCACAGCTCAGCGGCTCAGGTACGTCGTGCCGCCGAAACGGGCGGTGGCACGGCCGGCGGTCGCGGTGGCCAGCCACTCCTCGAAGCCGGACGCCGCGTCGCAGGCCACAGCGACCTCGAAGGTGACGCGCGCGCCGTAGTCCACGCCGCGCAGCGGGTAGTGCGAAGCACGCAGATCGTTCTCCAGCCGGCCGGCGTGCGCGTGGTCGATCGTCACCTCCGCGATGGTCGCCGGAATCATCTCGACGGTCTCGGCCCGGTCGAGCGTCTCCCCGACCGCACCGCCGTACGCGCGGGCCAGTCCCCCGGCACCCAGCAGCACCCCACCGAAGTAGCGGGTGACCACGGCCACGACGTCGGCAAAGCCGCGCCGGGTGAGCATCTCAAGCATCGGTGTGCCCGCCGTCCCCCCGGGCTCGCCGTCGTCGTCGGCCTTGCGCAGATCTGTGCCGATGACGTAAGCGGTGCAGTTGTGCGTGGCATCCGCGTGAAGTCGCCTGCGCCCGGCGATGAACTCCCGCGCGGCCTCCTCGGTGCCCACCGGCGCTATCGCGCAGATGAACCGTGAGCGGCGGACCTCGGTCTCGTGCTCGATGATGTTTTTGATCGTCAGGTACGGCGCGGCCACGACGCTCAGGCTACTGGGACTCGGGTGCGCATGAGGCGGCGGCCTTTACCTTGTAGATCCAAGGGGCTTGAGATCCGAGGGTCAGCGGGCGCTGACCGTCTCGGGCGTCTCCTCCTCCTCGGCGAAGGCCTTGGCGGCTCTGCGCTTCAGCCAGATCGTGCCGCCGACGCCGAACAGGACGGCGATCACGAGTCCCACCCAGGAAAAACCCTTCAGCCACCGCTCGGCCACCATGCCCAGGTAGTAGACGGCCGCGGTGGTGCCGCCCGCCCAGACGATACCGCCCGACACGTTGGCCACCAGGAACCGCCAGTACGGCATGTGCAGCGCCCCCGCGAGCGGGCCGGCGAGGATGCGCAGCAGGGCCACGAACCGGCCGAAGAAGACGGCCCAAACCCCCCAGCGCTGGAACAATCGCTCGGCCCTGGCGATGTGATGGGGGCCGAAATGCTTGGGGAAGCGCCGCCCGAGCCGGTCGAACAGCGGCCTGCCGCCCTTGCGCCCGATGAGGTAACCGATCGAGTCCCCCACGATGGCCCCGGTGCTCGCGCAGACGCCGACGATGAGTGGACTTACCACGCCCTTGGCCGACAGCAGGGCCGAGCTGACCAGGACGATCTCCCCGGGAAGGGGGATCCCCAGGCTCTCGAGGCCGACGACCACGCCCACGATCACGTAGACCCACAGGGCGGGGATCGTCTGCAACCACTCCTCGACGTGCATGCCACTCCTCTGCCGGGGGTAAACAAGACCTATTGTGCCGTCGCCCCGGGCACGCGACATCCCCCTTCAGGACCAGGCCGGGCCGGACCGCAGTCGGACCACAGACGGACTATGACCGGACCACAGGACGACCCCGCATCAAGACGAAGGTCCCTGGAAAGTCACTTCCGCATCGTCGCGCGTACGGCGACGCGCATCGCGGCGTGCACCCCGGCATTGCGCTCGCGGTCGGTGCGGACCTCGACCATCCGCAGACCGTCCCCCCTGATGGCCCCATTGATGGCCTTCGGTAGCTCATCGATGTCTTCTAGCAGCGTATACGGCACGCCGGCGGCGGCCGCGAGGTAGCCCAGGTCCACACCGTGCGGCGTGCCGAAGACCCGCTCGAACGGCTCGGCCAGCGCGGCCTGGGGCAGCATCGAGAAGATCCCGCCGCCGTCGTTGTTCACCACGACCAGGCACAGGTCCGGCCGGGGCTCTCGCGGGCCGAGGACCAGCCCGTTCTGGTCGTGCAGCAGCGTCAGGTCGCCGATCAGCGCGTAGGCGGGGCCGTTGTGGGCGAGCGCGGCGCCGACGGCCGTGGAGACCAGGCCGTCGATCCCCGAGGCGCCCCTGGAGGCCATCAGCCGCAGGCCGCGGCGCGGCCGCATGGCCTGGTCGAGGTCCCTGACCGGCATCGACGACCCGCACAGCAGCAGCGCGCCGTTGGGCAGGGCCTCGGCGAGGTCCCGGGCCAGCCGGGGCTCGCTCAGCCCGGACGAGTCGAGCACCCGGTCGATCGCCTCACGGGCCAGGTGGTCCGCGTGCCGCCAGGAGCGCAGCCAGGTGTCGTCGCCCGAGGCGATCGGGATCTCCACGGCCTGGGCGACCTGGGTGGCCGAGCGGGTGGGGTCGGGCCAGCGGGTCAGGTCGCCCGCGACCACGATGTGCTCCTCTGTCCGGCCCAGCCACGACAGCAGCGGCCGTGACAGCCCGGGGCGGCCGAGGGTGACCACGACGTCCGGCCGGTGGGCTGCGGCGAACTCCTCGTCGCCCAGCAGGAAGTGGTAGGTCGAGATGGCGTGGTCGCCGTACCTGCCGCCGCCGTTGGGCTCCGACAGCACCGGCCAGCCGGCCATCCCGGCCGCGGCGACGTACCTCCTGACGTTGACCGCGCCGTCGCCCACCACGAGCACGCCGCGGCGGGTCGGCGGGATGTGCAACGCCGGCGCCGGCGGCGCGACCCTCACCCTGACCTTGGGGCGGCCCTCGTCGACGGCGGGCAGCGGCTCGCACCAGTTCGCGTCCCCGTCCGGGATGAGCGGCTCGCGGAAGGCCGCGTTCAGGTGCACGGGCCCGGGGTCGTACGGCCCGGCCGCTCGCTGGTAGGCCCGGCAGACGAGGGACCGCCAGTACGCCACCTGTCCGGGCCGCTCCTGCGGGGTCCCGATCTCGGCGAACCACCGTACGGCCGAGCCGTACAGCTTGATCTGGTCGATCGTCTGGTTGGCGCCGGTGTCGCGCAGTTCCGGCGGCCGGTCGGCCGTCAGCACGAGCAGCGGAACGCCTGACTCCGACGCCTCGATGACGGCGGGATGGAAGTTGGCGGCCGCCGTACCCGACGTGCAGACGAGGGCGACCGGCCGCTCGGAGCGCTTGGCGAGCCCGAGCGCGAGGTAGGAGGCGGACCGCTCGTCGATGCGGACGTGCAGGCGAAGCCTGGGCTGCGCGTGCGCGGCGAGCGCGAGCGGCGCGGAACGGGAGCCGGGGGCGAGCACCAGATCGGTCATCCCGCAGCGCACCAGCTCGTCGACCAGGACGGTCGCCAGCGCGGTAGCGGGGTTCACGGGCGGCGGGGGAACTTCGCGAAGTCCGGCTTGCGCTTCTCCTTGAACGCGTCGCGGCCCTCCTGCGCCTCCTCGCTCATGTAGTAGATGAGCGTGGCGTCACCGGCGAACTGCTGCATGCCGGCCGCGCCGTCGGTGACCGCGTTGAGCGCGCCCTTGAGCATGCGCAGCGCGATCGGCGACTTCTCCAGCAGTTCGCGGGCCCACTGGACGGTCTCCTCCTCCAGCCGCTCCAGCGGGACGACGGCGTTGACGAGCCCCCACTGCAGGGCGGTCTGCGCGTCGTACTGGCGGCACAGGTACCAGATCTCCCTGGCCCGCTTGAGCCCGACGGTCTCGGCCAGCAGCCAGGAGCCGTAGCCGCCGTCGAAGGAGCCGACCTTGGGGCCGGTCTGCCCGAACCTGGCGTTGTCGGCGGCGATCGTCAGGTCGCAGCACACGTGCAGGACGTGGCCGCCGCCGATCGCGTATCCCGCGACCATCGCGATGATCGGCTTGGGGCAGCGCCGCATCTGCACCTGCAGGTCGAGCACGTTCAGCCGGCCGATGCCGTGGGTCTTGTCGTCGACGTAGCCGTCGTCGCCGCGGATCTTCTGGTCGCCGCCGGAACAGAACGCCTTGTCGCCCGCCCCGGTGAAGATGATCACGCCGATCTCGGTGTCCTCCTGCGCGAGGTTGAACGCCTCACGCAGCTCGAACAGGGTCGTGGGGCGGAACGCGTTGTGCCGCTCCGGCCGGTTGATCGTGATTTTCGCGATGCCCTCGGCGGTCTCGTAGATGATGTCCTCGTACTCGCCCGACCGCTTCCACTCGACCCCGCTCGTCACACTCGCTCCTCAGTCGCGTCACCTACCGGCCGGTCACCGTCGGGTGGCCGTGCCCGCACTAACCTTACGACCGTGCTCATCCGTCCCGGACATCACCCGGCGCATCGCAGGGATCACCGGCCCGGTCGGCGGCCCGACCTGCGGCCGGATCAGCGGCCCGTGCATGCCCTGCTCATCCCGCCCGGTCCGGCTCTGTTCGACGCCGTACGGCTCGCTCTGTCGGGCGAGGGGCCGGCCGTGCTGCCGCTGTCGCCCGATCTGCCCCGGCCCGCCCTCGAGGCGGCGCTCGCCGCGCTGCGCCCGACCCACGTCGTGACCCCCGACGGCGTACGACGCCGGCCGCACGGGGAGCCCACCTCCGCCGCTGTGATCATCGCCACATCCGGGTCCACCGGCGTGCCCAAGGGCGTCGAGCTGCCGGCTGAGGCGCTGACCGCATCGGCCCGTGCCTCGCTGACCCGCCTCGACGCCCGGGAAGGCGATCGGTGGCTGTGCTGCCTGCCGCCGTCGCACATCTCGGGCATGCAGGTGCTTGTACGGTCGCTGCTGTGCGGGACCGAGCCGGTGATCCACGCGCGCTTCTCCCCCGATGACGTCGCCGCCTCCGGCGCGGACCATGTGTCGCTGGTCCCGACCCAGCTGCGGCGCATGATCGACGCGGGGGCCGATGTCGCGGCGTTCCGCACGATCCTGCTGGGCGGCGCCGCCGCTCCCCCGGGCCTGCTCGGCGAGGCCCGCGCCGCCGGCGCGCGGGTCGTCACGACGTACGGCATGAGCGAGACGAGCGGCGGTTGCGTGTACGACGGCGCGCCCCTTGACAATGTAGATCTCGAGTTCGGGGAGGACGGCCGGGTGCGAATCCGCGGGCCGGTGCTCTTCGCCGGATATCGGCTGCGCGATGAGCGACCGTTCGAGGACGGCTGGTTCGTCACCTCGGATCTGGGAACGATGGAGGACGGCCGGCTGAGGGTGCTCGGCCGCGCCGACGACGTGATCAACACCGGGGGCCGGAAGGTGGTCGCGGGCGCGGTCGCCGAGGTCCTGTCCGGTCATCCCGGAGTGAGGGACGTCGTGGTGGTCGGCCGTCCCGATCCGGAATGGGGCGAGATCGTCGAGGCGGTGGTGGTCGGCCGGGGCGGCGGAGCCGGGGAGGTGACGCTCGCCGACCTGCGGGCCTTCGCCAAGGAGCGTCTGCCGGCGTACGCCGCGCCACGCGCGATGCGCGTTTTGCCCCGCATTCCGCTGCTGCCGAACGGAAAACCGGATATGGTCGCCCTGCGGAACCAAAAATGACCATAGCGCGTCTATATGGTCAGGGAGTGGATTGAGAGAGCTGTCCGAATGCCTTCTGAACCGCAGGCCCAGGAAAGGACCCGGGAAAGGGGGACGTCGATGAAGCCGACCCGGAAGATGCTGATCTCCACAGGCGTCATCGGCGCCGTCCTCATCGGTGGGGTCGCCGTCACCGCGGCGGCCTCGGCGAACCGGTTGCGGGAGGCCGCGACCCAGATGACCGCCCGCCACCCCGGCCTCGGCGACCCCGTTCCGTCGGCCTCCCGCGTGGAGACCGAGAACCCGGCGAGCGCGCGTACGATCACGCCGATCGCCCCCGACCCGGACGTGGTGTCGAAGGATCTCGACATCGATCCCGAGGACGCGTCCGACTACTGGACCACGCGACGCATGCGGGACGCCGATCCCATGCCGGGCCCGCAGGTCAGCCTCATCATCCCCTCCCCCACCGACTGACCCCCCCACCTACCCCAATCACCCCACCCCCCACCCCCCCCCCCGTGATCTTGCAGTTGCTCGCAGAGATGCCCGCCCACCTGCCCCTCTCCCGTTTGTGATCTTGCAGAAACTCGCAACCATCCGCTCTGACCTGCGAGAAAGCCATTCATGATCTTGCACTTCTCCGGCAAGTGCAAGATCACGGAAGTCGTTTCCGCTGGTCGGCCGGCATACCTGCGAGTAACTGCAAGATCACCAACAATGTCATGCCTGGTCAGCGGCTGTGCCTGCGAGTTTTCGCAAGATCACGCACGGGAGGGGGTGGGGGGAGGGAACAAACTGGGCGCGGTGGCGTTATTGCTACTGGTGCGCTGAGCCGCCGAGAGACCGCCGCGCCCCACCGTCAGCACCCACAACAACGAACTCCGTCAAGGAGGAGGTGTCCTATGCCCCGGACCTCCGTGGCGACCTCGCTCGGGCGCGAGGTGATCCCGACGACTCTCGACCAGTTGCTGGAGCGGGGGCGTGCTCAGGGTCACCTCTCCCTGCCGGAGCTGCGCGAGGCATTCACGAAGGCCGGCGTCGGCCCTGCCGAGGGCCGCACGATTCTCCGAGAGCTGGCCGAGGCGGGTGTCGAACTGGCCGCCGAGGAGGGACCGAAGACGGCGCCCACGCGGATGACCTCCGCCAAGAAGGCGGCTCCCGCCGCCGGGAAGACCCGCAGGGCCAGAGCCTCGGCGCAGCCGGCCGAGGAGAGCCCCCTGACCTCGACAACGCAGACCTCGACAGCGCAGACCTCGACAGCGCAGACCGCCGCGTCGACGAAGGCCGACGGTGACACCGTCAAGGCCACGAAGACCACCAAGGCACGTAAGACCCGCAAGGCGGCCGAAGCCGACCTGAGCGCCGCGCCGGAGGAGGCCGAGCCGCCGGCCGACCTCGACCCGGAGATGGCCGCCGAAGCCGCCGCCGGCATCGACACCGGGGCCGAGGACGCCGACGGCATGGATCTCGACGACAACACCTCGGTGATGGGCGACTCCGTCCACACCTACCTGAAGTCGATCGGCCGCCGGACGCTGCTGACCGCCGCGCAGGAAGTCGAGTTGGCCAAGCGCATAGAGGCCGGGTTGTACGCCGAGTACAAGCTGGAGACCGCCCTGGAGGACGGCCAGAGGATGCCGCCGGGCGTGCGCGACGACCTCGAGTGGATCATCGAGGACGGCAGGCGGGCCAAGGACCACATGCTGGAGGCGAACCTCCGTCTGGTCGTGTCGGTGGCCAAGAAGTACACCGACCGCGGCATGTCCCTGCTCGACGTCGTGCAGGAGGGCAACCTCGGTCTGATCCGCGCGGTGGAGAAGTTCGACTACACCAAGGGCTACAAGTTCTCCACGTACGCCATGTGGTGGATCAGGCAGGCCATCCAGCGCGGCTTCGCCGACTCGGCTCGTACGATCCGCCTGCCCGTCCACGTGCTGGAGATGCTGTCGAAGCTGTCGCGTGTCGAGCGCGACATGCACCAGCGGCTCGGCCGGGAACCCACCCCGGAGGAGCTGGCGGTCGAGCTGGACAAGACTCCGGACCAGATCGAGGAGCTGCTGCGTACGAGCAGGCAGCCGATCAGCCTCGACTCCACGATCGGCGAGGACGGCGAGACGCGGATCGGCGACCTGATCGAGGACGTGGACTCCCCCGAGGCATCCGAGGTCGTGGACCGGCAGTTGCTGGCCGAGCAGCTCAAGGGCGTGCTGGGCAACCTGTCGCCGCGCGAGGCGAAGATCATGAGCCTGCGCTTCGGGCTGACCGACGGCAAGCCGCACACGCTCGACGAGATCGGCAAGCACCTGGGCCTCACCCGGGAGCGGATCCGCCAGCTCGAGAAGGAGTCGCTGTCCAAGCTCCGCCACCCGAGCAACACGCGCCCCCTCCTCGACTGGGCGAGCTGATCCCCGGGGACGACGTCGAACGTACGGCCCGCGCCATCCCGGCGCGGGCCGTACGCGTCTACGTATGCGAGCTCAGCGGGCCACCGCGTAGACCTGGGGAATCCCCGGAAGGTTCAGCTTGTTCTCCTCCCGCAGCGTGCGCAGGCGGCTGACCTCCGCCGTCCACAGCGCCCCGTCAGGAGTGGCCCTGGCCTTGCGCCGCGCGATGCGGTTGTCGTAGCCCTTGATCCCGAGCGTCGCCCGCTGCCCGGCCTCGGCGGCCCGCAGCGCCGCGGTGAGTGCGCGGTCGAGCGCCAGCCCGGCTGCACGCCGCTCCGCCACGGACCCGCCCGCGGCCTCCACGGCACGCAGGTGCCGCTGGGCCTCCCGAGCCTTCTCCAGCAGGGCGGTGAAGCCCTTCCCGATCTCCTGGTCCGCGTGGTAACGGACTTCCGCCTCCCGGCTCACCCGCGGACGGAAAAACGCCATCGTCAGCTCCTCCAGATCCGGCGAACGCATCGCCCTTGGGTAGGGTACGCGTTGCCCGGCGGACACCGCACATCGCGGTCAACCGGGCCCACCCCGTTTACAAAGTAAGGTCACCTGTGGCAGCGTGGGGCTCATGCCCGCCAAACGCCCTCCCGTCCCGCTGTCCCGGGAACGCATCATCGACGCCGCCCTGCACATCGCCGACGGACAGGGGCTGCGCAGGCTGACCATGCGCAGGCTCGGCGACGCCCTCCAGGTGGAGGCCATGGCCGTCTACCACCACCTCCCGCGAGGCAAGGAGGCGCTGATGGACGCACTCGCCGAGCATGTCACCGCCGTTCAGGTCGCGCCCGGCCCAGACGGATCCGGTGCCGACGAGTCCGGCGCCGCGTCCTCCTGGCAGGAGCTGGCCCGGGCCTGGGCCCGCGCGAGCCGTACGGCACTGCTGGAGCATCCGGGGGTTCTGTCGCTGGCCCTGGTCAAACCGCCCAAGGGAGCGGCACTGCTCTCCATCGGCGAGCAGATCGAGCAGTTGCGGGATGCCGGTCTCGGCGACGCGGCGCCGGCCGCGGTGCGTGCCCTGCGCGCCTACGTCTTCGGCAGCGTCGCCGTCGAGGTCCAGCAGTCCGGCTGGGCCGACCCCGACGCCGACGTCAGGGACGCGCGTACGGCCGAGGGCGAGCGGGAGTTCGAGCAGGGTCTCGACGCCCTCATCGCCGGGCTTGGCGGATAACAGCTCAGTTACCGGACGGTCGGCGTGTCGAAGTTGGACCGTTATCGTCCGTGAGGCACTCTTGCGTACTGGGTCACATCAGGTGTGCCACAGCCTGTTCGGGAGCGGTCCGGCCAGACGGGGTCAGTCATCCGTCTGCTCGGGTCGCGGCCCGATCCGGTAGCGGTGCGAGCCCCCGACCGGCGGAAACCGCCCGAACGGACTATGTCACTCTGATGCGGCCACGCCGCAGACTGGTGTAGTCCAGTGTTCGGCTGTCACAACGTCAACCCCATACGCTCGTTCTCCCGAACCAGCGAGCGAACGAGAAAGACACGGAGCCCCGGCGATGTGCCCTCATGAACCGGCCTGTCCCAGCGCTGAAGCGAAGGACCGCGAAGCCGCGCGTACGATAGCGATCCATCCGGAGCAGGGTTGGAGCCTGCTCTGCAACGGTGTCGTGCTGTTCGAGGACACCGGTGAGCTGCTACCCGACGGCGGCGTCATCGCCCCGCATCGCCCCACCGACATGACCGCCAACGCCGCCTGAGCCCCTCACGGCTGCTCCTCCGGCAGCCCCAGCAGTTCCGGCAGCCACCGCGCGACCTCCGTGCCCACCCGCACGGGGTCTTTCTTCAGATCGTGCGTCTCACCCGGCAGGACCACCAGACGTGCCGCGTCCGCCTCGTCCGGAACGCCGAACGCGTCACGATCTCCATTGATCACAAGTACGGGTGTTCCCGCCTGCCTGAGCTCCTCCGCACGTGAGCGTTCCGGCCTGGCCGGCGGGCGCAGCGGGAACGCCAATGCGATCACCCCTGCCGCTCCGGCGGCCCGTGCCGTACGGCAGGCCACCCTCGCCCCGTTGCTCCGCCCGCCCTGAACGAGCGTCATGCCGGGGTGGCGCCCGCGCAGCGCGGCCACGACCGCCAGCCACGCCTCATCCTGTTTGGCCGCCGAGCCGGGAGCCCTGGCGCCGCGCATCCGGAACGGCTGGACGACCCGGGCCACGGTGCCGCCGATCTCCAGCACGGCGTCCCGTACGGCCATCAGGTCGGGGGCGTCGACTCCGCCTGCCGAGCCGTGGGTCAGCACCAGCAGCAGCCTGGGATCGGGCACCTCGTCCACCTCGGCCAGCGCCGGGCCGTACGGGGTCTCGATCTCCATGAGGTTGACCGTATCGCCTCCGCCTTCAGCAGGAACGACCGCCCCTACTAACGGAGGACACCGGCCCGCCCGCGCAAGAGGCAGAATGTGAAGGTGCCGGAAACAGCATCGCAGCCGCCCGGAACGGGCCACCCCAACGCTGGCCGTCCCACGACGGCCCAGCCCACGCCCGCCTGGCCGCAGCCTCAGCAGCCCTATCCGCCGCAGGCCCGCCCGCCGCAGCCCGTCGCCCCGTCGCCGCGCGAGGATCTTCGCGCCGTCCTGGCCGCGCGGCGGGACCTGGGGCCGGAGTACGAGGACGCCCTGGTCGACTCGTTCCTCGACAAGCTCGACGTGGAGATCGGGGCACGGGTACGCAACGAGGTGGCGGCCCAGGCGCACTATCAGCAGGGGCCTCACCAGCAGCAGACGCCGCCTCCCCAGAAGAAGGACAGCGCGGTGGGCGTGGCGATGGGGTCACTCGCCTTGGGGATCCCGCTCACGGGTATCGCCGTGGGCAATGCCGGGACCCCCGGGCTGCTGCTGGCCTGGGGCGGCATCGTCGCCGTCAACCTGGCCTACGCCCTGGGCCGGCGCAGGCAGCGCTGACTCAGGGAGTGCTCTCGGGAGATTCCGGGGTCGCCGACACGGCGGGCCGGACGTCCCGGCCGAGACGGAGCCGCACCTGCTCGGCCAGGGCCTGGTCCGGGTGGTCCAGGCCGTAACGCCAGACGGTCGCGGCGTCGGCGTCGCGGCCGCGCAACGGCAGCGTCCGGGCCAGCAGTTCGATGGCGAGGGCGCCGGTGTCGGCATCGGCGCCCTCGCCGCGGCCGTCCTCGACCGCGGCGGCGAACTCGGCACACGCCAGTTCGAGGTGGGCGATGCCGAGCAGCACCCGCAGGCGTGCCGCGTCGGCCACGTCGGCCACGGCGTCGACGGACAGCGCCCGGACCAGAACGTCCGCCGCCTGCCCCGGATCGCCCTCCTCCAGCAGCAGTTCCGCCATCCGCTCGGCGACGGCCGACAGGCCGGCGCCCGCCTCAGCCCGGTCCGGCGACGCCTCGTCCTCGGCCAGCTCCGCGAAGATCGCGGCCGCGCCGTCCAGGTCGCCGGACCGCGTCAACTGGTGGGCCTGGGCAAGCCGGTGGGCATGGTCGAGCCGCCCGGGGTCGATGGCCGTCATCGAGGGGCCTCGCATCGGATCTGGGGACAGGAAACGATCACCAGGATCCTAGTGCGGACGACCACCGGGCGGGACCGACATGCGCCAAGCCGTACGGACTCAGTCGTCAGCGGCCTGGTAGGCGTCCAGGGGCGGGCAGGAGCAGACGAGGTTGCGGTCGCCGTGCGCCTGGTCGATCCGCCGGACGGGCGGCCAGTACTTGCCCTCCCGCAGTCCCGGCATCGGGTAGGCGCCCACGCTCCTGGGGTACGGGTGCGGCCACTCGTCCGCGGTCAGACAGTCCGCGGTGTGCGGGGCGTTCCGCAGCGGGTTGTCCGTCTTGTCGTACTCTCCCGACGCCACGCGGGCGATCTCCTCCCTGATGGCGATCATCGCGTCGGTGAAGCGGTCGAGTTCGGCCAGGTCCTCACTCTCGGTCGGCTCGATCATCAGTGTGCCGGCGACCGGGAACGACATGGTCGGCGCGTGGAAGCCGTAGTCGATGAGCCGCTTGGCCACGTCGTCGACCGTGACACCGGTCTCCTTGGTGATCTGCCGCAGGTCGATGATGCACTCGTGCGCCACCAGCCCGTCGCGCCCCGTGTAGAGCACCGGATAGTGCGTCGCGAGGCGCCGGGCGAGGTAGTTGGCCGACAGGATCGCCTGCTCGGTGGCCTGGCGCAGCCCTTCGCCGCCCATCATCCTGATGTACGCCCAGGAGATCGGCAGGATGCCCGCCGAGCCGTACGGCGCCGCCGACACGTGCCCGGGCAGGTGGGGGGCGAGGTGGGCCTTGACCGCCACCGGGCCGACGCCCGGGCCGCCCCCACCGTGCGGGATGCAGAACGTCTTGTGCAGGTTGAGGTGGGAGACGTCGGCGCCGAACTCGCCGAGCTTGGCCAGCCCGACCAGCGCGTTGAGGTTCGCCCCGTCCACGTAGACCTGACCCCCGGCCTCGTGGACCCGCTCGCAGATCTCGGTGATCGTCTCCTCGTACACCCCGTGGGTGGAGGGGTAGGTCACCATGATCGCGGCCAGCGCGTCGCGATGCTTGTCGATCTTCGCGGCGAGGTCGCCGAGGTCGACGTTGCCGTCGCCGTCGCAGGCCACCACGACCACCCGCATCCCGGCCATGACGGCGCTGGCGGCATTGGTCCCGTGGGCCGACGACGGGATCAGGCAGACATCGCGCCCCTCCTCACCCCGAGCGCGGTGGTAGCCCCGGATGGCCAGCAGCCCGGCGTACTCCCCCTGTGAGCCGGCGTTGGGCTGCACGGAGACCTTGTCGTACCCGGTGACCTCGGCGAGCCAGGCCTCCAGGGTCTCGATCAGTTCGACGTAGCCCGCGGCCTGGCCGATCGGCGCGAAGGGGTGGATGCCGGCGAACTCCGGCCAGGTGATCGGCTCCATCTCGGTGGTCGCGTTGAGCTTCATCGTGCAGGAGCCCAGCGGGATCATCGAGCGATCGAGCGCGATGTCCTTGTCCTGGAGCCGGCGCAGATAGCGCAGCATCGCCGTCTCGGAGCGATGGGCGTGGAACACCGGGTGCGTGAGGTAGGCCGAGGTGCGCAGCAGACCGGCCGGCAGCGCGTCCGGCGTCACCCGGTCCAGGTCGTCCAGCGCGCCGTCCAGCGCGTCGTCGAGCCCCTCCTTCGGGTCGCCACCGAACGCCGCCCACACGGCGATCAGATGGCCGGTGGTGGTCTTCTCGTCACAGGCGATGGCGACGTGGTCGGCGTCCACGTGGCGCAGGTTGATCCCCGCCGCCGCGGCCGCGGCGACGACCTCGCCGGCGCGGCCGGATACCCGGTCGGGCACCCGGGCGAGCACCGTGTCGAAGAACGCCTCGTGGACGACCGTCACCCCGCGCTCGCGCAGCCCGGCGGCGAGGACGGCCGCGTGCCGGTGGACCCGCTGCGCGATCCGCCGCAGTCCCTCGGGGCCGTGGTAGACCGCGTACATCGAGGCGATGACGGCCAGCAGGACCTGCGCCGTGCAGATGTTGCTGGTGGCCTTCTCCCGGCGGATGTGCTGCTCACGGGTCTGCAGGGCGAGCCGGTAGGCGGGCCGGCCGTCGGCGTCGACGGAGACCCCGACCAGACGGCCCGGCATCTGCCGCTGCAGCCCCTGCCTGACCGCCATGTAGGCGGCGTGCGGGCCGCCGAAGCCGAGTGGCACCCCGAACCGCTGAGTAGAGCCGACCGCGATGTCCGCACCCTGCTCGCCCGGGGCGGCCAGCAGCGTCAGAGCCAGCAGGTCGGCGGCTGCGACGACGAGCGCGCCCGCGGCGTGCGCCCGATCGGCCAGGGCGGCGAAGCCCGCCGCCCGGCCGCTCGCACCCGGGTACTGCACCAGGACGCCGAAGCACTCGGGCAGGTCGCCGGTGAGGTCCGACTCCACCAGCGTGATCCCCAGGGGCTGCGCCCGGGTCGCCAGCACGGCCTTGGTCTGCGGCAGTGCGTCGACGTCGACCACGAAGACGTCGGACTTCGACCGGCCCGCCCGCCGGGCCAGCGTCATGGCCTCGGCCGCCGCCGTCGCCTCGTCCAGCAGGGAGGCCCCGGCGACGTCGAGCCCGGCCAGGTCGGCCACCATCGTCTGGAAGTTGAGCAGCGCCTCGAGCCGCCCCTGGGAGATCTCCGGCTGGTACGGCGTGTACGCCGTGTACCAGCCCGGGTTCTCCAGCACGTTGCGCAGGATGACGCCGGGGGTGATGGTGTCGTGGTAGCCCAGGCCGATCATCGAGGTGAGCACCCGGTTACGGCCGGCGAGGGTCTTCAGCTCAGCCAGCGCCCCGGCCTCGCTCACCGCCTCGGGCAGATCGAGTGGCATACGGGCGCGGATCGCCTCCGGTACGGCCGCCGCCACCAGGCCGGCCATCGACTCGTGGCCGACGGCCGCCAGCATGCGCACGCGGTCCGCGGCGGAGGGTCCGATATGGCGGGTGACGAAGGGGGGAGCGGAAAGATCGTGAAGTGGTGACCTATCGGTCATGACAGGGGCCTCCCGGGCGGGTCGAGACCAGGCGTGTGCGGTCTCCCCCTCTGTCATCGGACCTGAGAGCTTCACCGGGCCGATCTGGTCCCGGCTTTCCCCTTCGGTGAGGCCCACCTGGCTGGTGCGCCCGCTTTTCAGAGTCGCCTCGTCCGTGCGGTACGGATGCCTGAGAGATTCCGGGGAGGTTGCTCCTTCGGCGCCCCTGCCACCAGGGGGCTCTCCCGCACGTGGTCGTCGGCCGTATTCACTCTACCGTTACCCGGAATCCGGACCACCACCCGCGGTCCCTTTATCCGATCTTGTTATCCGGTCTTGTTCATCCGGTCTTGCGAGCCTTACGACGCCGGGCCAGTTCGTCCGCCGGATGGTCACCCTCCGCATCGGAGGCGGCTTCCGCCCGCTCGCCCGGCAGCTCGGCGAGCGACCCCTCCACCTCGCGCCAGACCCGGCCCAGCGCGATGCCGAACACGCCCTGTCCGCCCTGCAGCAGGTCGATCACCTCGTCGGCCGAGGTGCACTCATAGACGCTCACCCCGTCGCTCATCAACGTGATCTGGGCCAGGTCGTTGACCCCCCGGTCCCGCAGGTGCCGTACGGCGGTGCGTATCTGCTGCAGCGAGACGCCGGTGTCGAGGAGGCGTTTGACGACTTTCAGCACGAGGATGTCGCGGAAGCTGTACAGTCGCTGCGACCCCGATCCCTGGGCGGCCCTTATCGTCGGCAGGACGAGCTCGGTACGCGCCCAGTAGTCGAGCTGCCGGTAGGTGATCCCGGCCGCGGCGCATGCCGTGGGACCGCGGTATCCGATGTCATCGGGCAGCGCGGTCGGCCGCTCGTCGAACAGCAGACCCTGCTCGCCGGCGCGCTCCCGCGCCGACTGCCGGACCGGGTCGTGCTGGCCGGCCGACTTACCCTCGCCGCTGCTGACCGCCACTGCGGACCTCCGGCTTTCTCTCATCCCACGGTCTGATCTGGGGGTTCGTGAATTACAACCGTGGTTTCCCTTGCACCGTAGGACTGGGGGCATCGTCAGTCAACGACCCCGTCCGGCGCGTCGTAAAGCGTAATCTCCCGAAATCGACCGGCACGTCAGCCCGCCCGACCGAAGTCTTCGGGAGTGATTTTGTCCAGGAACTGGCGGAACTTCTCGACCTCGTCCTCTTGGTCGTCGGGCATGCTCACACCCGCCTCCTGGACCACGTCCTCGCTGGCGTAGATCGTCGCCCCCGTGCGCAGCGCCAGCGCGATCGAGTCCGACGGCCGGGCGCTCACCTCCACGCCGTTGGAGAACACCAGATCGGCGAAGAAGATCCCATCACGGAGCGCGACGATGTTGACGGTGCGCAACCGCACCCCCAGGGCCTCGATCACGTCACGGAACAAGTCATGGGTGAGCGGCCTCGGCGGCGGCTCCTCCGCCTGAGCCAACGCGATGGCGGTCGCCTCGGTCATGCCTATCCAGATCGGTAGATACCGATCGCCGCTCGTCTCCTTCAACAGGACAATCGGCTGATTGGTGGGCATCTCAACGCGAACCCCCACGACCTCCATCTGCAACACGGGCGGCTCCGTCTCAAGCGTCGCGACATATCACCAGGCATTCAACGTAACACCCGGGACCGACCGCATATGCCGGTCACCGCCCCTGAACGCCGCGAACACTGCCACGAAGTAACGCGTTGTGCAATTCTTGAAGAAGTCCGGAGATCTCCCTGGCGGTCTCGTCCGCCTGCGCGATCGCGCCGGGCGCCCGGCGGCGCATCAACGGGGCCACCGCCTGCTCGATCAGGCCCGCCTCCCGCTCCACCGCGGCTCTGACTGCCCGAAGGTGCCTGGAGTGCAGGCCGAACTTCGCCAGCGCCGCCACGCTGCGGGCCACCTCCATCGCCTCCCCGTCGTAGTGACGGGCGACGGAGGCGACGAGACCGAAGCTCTCCATCTCGGCGAGCGTCTCCTCGTCGATGCCCGCCGCCTCGATCAGTTCCTCCCGGCTCAGCCGTACGGGAGGCGCCCCGGCGGTCCCGGCGGGCACCGGGCGCGGGCGGGCGGCCTGCTCGTCCAGATGATCCTTGATCACGCGGAGGGGCAGGTAGTGGTCGCGCTGCGCGGTGAGGATGTAGCGCAGCCGCTCGACGTCATGATGAGTGAACTTGCGGTAGCCCGACGGGCTCCGCTGCGGCTCGATGAGCCCCTCACCCTCCAGGAAGCGGATCTTGGAGATGGTGATGTCGGGGAACTCCCCCTGCAGCAGGGCGAGCACCTCCCCGATGCTCATGAACGCCCGTACGGCCTGCGCGCCCATGATCCCCCCTCCTCAGCGATCACAGCCCTCCAGAGCCACGCGTGAGGAACACCAGCCGGAACTTGCCGATCTGCACCTCGTCGCCGCCCGTGAGCGGGGACTCCTCGATGCGCTCCCGGTTGACGTAGGTGCCGTTGAGGCTGCCGACGTCACGCACGGTGAACTGGCCGCCGCGCCGGTAGAACTCCACGTGCCTCCTGGACACGGTTACATCGTCCAGGAAAATGTCGCTTTCCGGGTGACGACCCGCCGTAGTGAGATCGCTGTCCAGCAGAAAACGACTCCCCGCGTTGGGGCCGCGCATGACGACGAGCAGCGCGGTTCCCGGCGGAAGCCGCTCCACCGCCGACCTGTCCGGCAGCAGGGTCTGCCCCGCCTCGGCCTCCAGCGCCTCAAGCGAGATCGTGGAGGTGGTGTCGGCTGCGACGGGCGCCGGTGCGCTCAGCGGCGAACCGCATCGTGAACAGAAACGGGCATCCTCGGGGTTGGCATGACCGCACTGCGTGCAGTAGACGCTGGGCATCGATCGGCTCGGCCTCTCTCACGACTTGCTCGGACTGCGAATGCCGCAACTTACGCTGATCAAGGATCAAGGTCAAGAAGCATGGCTGGGGCGTGGACTGACCAACGCTACAGCCAGCATACGTTCAAGGTCCATCCCGCCACACATGGACCACCCGCCCCCGCCCTCACGGGGCGCCTGCCGCCCGCTCGACGACGGCGGCCCAGCGCTCCAGCAGAGCCTGGGCGGTGTCCATGTCGTGGCCCTCGGCCCACAGGTGGGTGACGGCCTCGGCCGGGTCGGGCAGCACGAGGGCCCAGCTCCCGTCGTCCTCCACGATCCGCACGCCGTCCGTGGTGTCCAGGCCCCGGCCCTCGGCCGCCTCGACCACCGAGCGCATCACGGTCCCCTTGTGCGCCCACGGAGTGGGGACCGTGCGCTTGAGCAACCTGGCCTCCGGGATGCGGGCGTCGATCTGGCTGAGCGACAGCCGGGTCCGCGCGACCAGGCCGAGCAGGCGCAGGAACACCGCCGGGCCGTCCAGTGTGGGGGCGAACTCGGGAACGATGAAACCTCCGCGGCCGTCGCCGGCGAAGACCGTGTCGGGATGGCGCGCCGCCCGGGTCAGCGTGTCCAGGCTGGTCGCCGTCCAGTCGACCTGGACTCCGTGGAACCGGCAGACCATCTCGGCCACCCGGGTCGTGGTGACCGGCAGGGCCACCCTGCCGCCCCGGCGCTCGGCGGCGACCAGATCGAGGACCACCAGCAGTGCCCGCTCCTCGCTGATCAGCCGGCCCAGCTCGTCCACCAGGGAGATCCGCTCGCCCACCGGGTCGAACCGCACGCCGAAGGCGGCCCGGGACGAGGCCACCAGTTCGGCGAGGCGCTGCAGGTCCCGGCGGCGCTCGGCGAGGGTCTCGGTCGGCGAGGCGTCGTCGAGCCGGCCGTTGACGGTCAGCACGTCGACGCCCGCCCGGCCGAGCAGGCTGGGCAGCACGAGCGAGGCCGTGCCGCCGGCGCAGTCGGCCACGACCTTCATCTCGGCGTCCTTGACCCCGCTCATGTCGACGCAGCGCAGCAGTTCCCGGGTGTAGGTGTCGACGGCCCTGGCCGGGAAGGTGAGCTCGGCGATCTCGCCGGGGAACGCCCTGCGGTACTCCTGCCGCGAGAAGACCCGCTCCAGCTTCCGCTGGGCGGCCTGGGACAGGTCGGCCCCCGCCCCGTCCATGAACACGATGTCGACGCTCTGCGGGTCGCCCGGCGTGGTCCGCAGGGCCACCCCGCCCTTGACGTGCTCGCGCGAGGTGTGGAAGCGGGCGACCGGCAGGGCCGCGGCCTCCAGGTCGATCACGTTGATCGCGCTGGAGTTGAGCGCGCTGATCACCGCCCGCTTCAGCGCCCGGGCCGCGCGGGAGACGTCACGGGACGTGACGACCGTGTCGCCCTTGCGCAGCGTGGTGGCGTAGGCGCCGGCCAGCCGTACGCACAGCTCGGGAGTGATCTCCACGTTGACCAGGCCCGAGACGCCACGCGGGCCGAACAGGCTGCGCTGGCCGCGCGACTCCCAGATGACGCTCGTGTTGACGACCGTGCCCGCCTCGATCGTCTTGAACGGGTAGATCTTCACACCGGAGGAGACGTACGCCTCCGCCTCGATGACGCACTCGTCCCCCACGACGGCGTTCTCCTCGATGCGGGCCCCGGTCATCACGTCGGTGTTCTTGCCGATCACGCAGCCGCGCAGGTGGGCGGCGGGGCCGACGTAGACGTTGTCGCTGACGACCGCGCGGTGCAGGAACGCGCCCTCCTTGACGACCGCGTTGCTGCCGAGCACGGTGTACTCCCGCAGCTCGGCGCCGGCCTCGACCTTCGCGTAGCCGCCGATGTAGAGCGGCCCCTTGAGCACCGCCTCCGGGTCGACCGAGGCGCCCTCGGCCGCCCACACTCCGGGCGCCAGTTCGAACGCGTCGAAGTCGACCTTGACCTTGCCTTCCAGGACGTCGGCGTGCGCCTTCAGGTAGCTCTCATGGGTGCCCACGTCCTCCCAGTAGCCCTCGGCGACGTAGCCGAACAGCCGGCTGCCCCGGTCGAGCAGCTTGGGGAAGACCTCGGCCGACCAGTCGACGGGCTGCCCGGGAGCGATCTCGTCGAGCACCGACGGCTCCATGATGTAGATGCCGGTGTTCACCGTGTCGGAGAAGACCTGCCCCCAGGTGGGCTTCTCCAGGAAGCGCTGGATCCGCCCGTCCTCGTCCACGATGATGATCCCGAACTCGAGCGGGTTGGGCACCCGCTTGAGCCCGATCGTGACCAGTGCGCGGTTCTCCCGGTGGAAGCGGAGCATGTCGGTCAGGTCGATGTCGGTGAGCGCGTCGCCGGAGATCACCAGGAACCGCTCGTCGCGCAGCCTGTCCGCGGCGTTCTTCACGCTCCCGGCCGTGCCGAGCGGCACCTCCTCGGTGGCGTAGTGCAGGGTCATGCCCAGCTCGTCGCCGTCGCCGAAGTAGTTGCGAATGAGCGCGGCCAGGAACTGCACGGTGACCACGGTCTCGGTGAAGCCGTGTCGTTTCAGCAGCCGCAGCACATGCTCCATGATCGGCCGGTTGATGATGGGGAGCATCGGCTTGGGCTGGTTCGCGGTCATCGGCCGCAGCCGAGTCCCCTCCCCGCCCGCCATCACGACGGCCTTCACGCCTCACCCCTTCCAGCCGGCGCGCCCAACCGGTCGGCTGACGCGCCCGCCGATCAGCCGGCGCGCGTGCTGATCAACTGGCGCACCTGGACGACGTACAACACCCCCGCCCACCAATACAGACCAGTTCCCCAGATGGCGAAAGCCCATCCGGAGATCGCGCAGATATCGGCGTACCAACCCTCGTGGGAGGCGAGGAACAGCAGCGGGAACGCGTACATGAGGGCCGCCGTGCCGGCCTTGCCGAGGAAGTGCACCGGCAGGGCCGGGCCGTACCCGTGGCGGCGCAGCAGCGGCGGGACCCACAGCAGCAGCACGTCCCGCAGCGGCACGGCCAGCGCCAGCCACCAGGGGACGGCATCGCGCAGGACCAGCCCGACGAGGGTGGCGAGGATGTAGAGCCGGTCGGCGAGCGGGTCGATCAGACTGCCGAGCCTGCTCATCTGGTTCCAGGCCCGGGCGATCTTGCCGTCGAGCCAGTCGCTGAACCCGGCGAGGATGAGCAGCCCGATGGCCCAGCCGTCGGCCCTGGGGCCCAGCACGAGCCAGAGGAAGACGGGAACGCCGAGCAGCCTGAGCGCGCTCAGCAGGTTGGGCAGCGTCCAGATCCGGTCCTCGGCAGCGTTCACGCCCCAGACCCTACCTTTCCCGCCGTTCCGCGCCTGTCCGGGCGCCTGTCCGGGCACCTGTCCGGGCACGCGAAGAAATGCTGATTTGCGCGCAATCAATGGATATTCGCCAAGCAATTAGGGCGAACCGGTTGTGACCCCACGTCGCGGATGTCACGCTCACCGTGAGCGTTCGAGTGGGCCGGGGCCGCCGACGCTCGTCACCCGGAATGTCAGGGAGGTGTACCGAACACGACCAGGGGTGGGACACGATCTCATGTCGCCGAACGCGCGCCTCATCAAGGAGAGCTTCTCGCTCGTCGAGCCCGTCGCCGGGAAGGCCGCGGCGTACTTCCACGGACGGCTGTTCGCCGAGCATCCGAACCTGCGGGCACTGTTCCCGGCCACCATGGGCATTCACGACGATCGCGTCTTCGAGGCTCTCGCTAAGATCGTCCGGATGCTCGACGACCCCGCCGGGCTCTCCGCCTTCCTCGCCCGGCTCGGCCGCGGCCACCGCAGGTACGGCGTCGTCGCCGAGCACTACGAGGCCGTCGGCAGCGCCCTGCTCGCCACGATCCGGCACTTCGCCGCGGACGCCTGGACCTCCGAGGTCGAGGCCGCCTGGACCGAGGCGTACGCCATGGTGGCGGACGCGATGATCGACGCCGCGCGGGCCGAGGCGAGGACCCGTCCCCCGTGGTGGCTCGCCGAGGTCGCCGGCCACGAGCTGCGCGCCCCTGACATCGCGGTCGTCACCCTGCGCCCGGCGCAGCGGCTGGACTTCACCCCCGGGCAGCACGTCACGGTGCAGACGCCGCGCTGGCCGCGCGTGTGGCGCCCGTTCTCGATCGCCAACGCCCCACGTGAGGACGGCACCCTGTGCCTGCACGTGCGGGCGGTACCCGGTGGCTGGGTGAGCTCGGCGCTGGTGCGGCACACCCGGGTCGGCGACCAGGTCATGCTCGGCCCGCCGTCGGGCACCATGGCCCCGGCCGACACCGACAGGGACATGCTGTGCGTCGCGGGCGGCACCGGTCTGGCACCGATCAAGGCCGTCATCGAGCACGTCATCGGCTCGGGCCGCCGTCCGCGCATCCATCTGCTGTTCGGCGCCCGCCACGCCGGAGATCTGTACGACCTGCCGGACCTCGCCCGCATGGCCTCGGACTTCCCGCGGTTGCGGGTGCTCCCCGTGGTCTCCGACGATCCCGGCTTCTCCGGGACGCGGGGCAGGCTGCCGGAGATCATGGAGCGGCTCGAGTCCTGGCCGGATCACGAGGCCTATGTGTGCGGGCCCGCCGCGATGGTGCACGAGGCCGTACGGCGCCTGCGGAAGGCGGGCGTGCCGCCGTCCCGCATCCACTGCGATGGGACCCCAGGCGATCTGGGACACCCTTCCGGAACTCCGGGCGCACCCGCCGTCAGCCTGACACCATGACCACAGCCGACAGCGACCGACCGTAAGGGAGACACGATGGAAGCCCTGCTCGCGATCGGGACCCGCAAGGGGCTCTTCCTCGCCCGCTCCGTCGGGGGCGGCCCGTTCGAGGTGGAGTCCGTGCGGTTCTCGACCATCGCGGTGCCGTCCGTGGCCGTCGACACCAGGAAGGAGACGCCGAGGCTGCTGGCCGGCATCGAGTACGGCCACTTCGGGCCGGGCGTCATGTGGTCCGACGACCTGGGGAAGACCTGGGAGGAGGCCGAGGCGCCACCGGTGGCCTTCCCCGAACACACGGGCGCCTCGCTGACCCGGGTCTGGCAGCTCCAGCCCTCGCCGTCCGAACCGGACGTCATCTGGGCCGGGGCCGAGCCCGCCGCGCTGTTCCGATCGGAGGACGGCGGGATCACCTACTCCCTGGTCGAGGGGCTGTGGGACCACCCGACGCGGCCGCGGTGGCAGCCGGGCGGGGGCGGGCTGTGTCTCCACACGATCCTCCCGCACCCCGACGACCCGGCTCGGATCGCGGTCGCCGCCTCGGCGGTCGGCTTCTTCCGCAGCTTCGATGCCGGGGCCTCCTGGGAGCCCGCCAACAAGAACATCCGGGCGCCGTTCCTGCCCGAAGGCGCTCAGTATCCCGAGTTCGGGCAGTGCGTGCACAAGGTCGCCCAGCATCCGGCGCGGCCCGAGCGGCTCTACCTCCAGCACCATTTCGGCGTGTACCGGTCGGACGACTTCGGCGGATCCTGGACCGACATCGGCGCCGGCCTGCCGTCCGACTTCGGCTTCCCGGTCGCCGTCCATCCGGAGCGTCCGGACACGGTGTACGTGTTCCCGCTGCACGCGGACATCGACCGCACGCCCGTCGGCCACGAGTACACCGTGTTCCGCAGCGACGACGCCGGAGCCACCTGGCAGGGGCTCCCGGTGGGGCTGCCAGACGAGCCCGTGTACTCGTCGGTGCTCAGGGACGCGATGTGCGCGGGCGAGGCGGGCGTCTTCTTCGGCACGCGCGACGGCGAGGTGTACGGCTCCCGCGACGGCGGCGAGACCTGGACGCGGATCGCCGGGCACCTGCCCGACGTCCTGTGCGTCCGCGCCGCCGTGATCTGAGCCGCGGCCTCCTGTCAGTTCACCGACCGGCGGTCCGCACCGTGGCACCGCCAGGTCGGTATCCAGCGGAATTCTCGAAGGAGCGCGAACCAACCGGCGCGGCCCGCACTCTTATAGGGCATGAGACTCAGGACCTCGCTCACCGCCCTTCTCTCCGCCACCGCGGTCGCCGTTACGCTGACCGCCGCGACGACATCCCCCGCGAACGCCGCCGCCATCCCGAAGTTCAAACAGCCCAAGGTTTTCGGCACGTCCTTCCAGAAGGACCCCAGGCACGACTTCACCAAGAGGATCAGCCCGCGGCATGACGGCGTGCTGCGCGGCTGGATCACGCGTCACCGCGGTGGCATCGCGGAGTACGAGCCCATCAAATGGGCGAAGGGCAAGCACACGGAGGGGCGTTTCGTCGGCCCGCCCGAGGGCGACGTCACCCGTTACGCCTCGCCCATCTCCAAGAACGTCACGTTCTACAGCTCCTACGGCTGCAGGGGCGGCGACGGCGGCGTGACGGTGGACAGCCGGGGCGTGGGCGACAAGCGTTGCTCCCGCAAGGAGTTCTTCTCCCGCCTCAAGGACCGGCATCCGGCGCTCATCACCGTGTATCGGGGAAAGATCGTCAAGTTCCAGGAGATCTACGTTCCCTGACCGGGACGTGGTTCGGGGCCCCCGCGCGGGTGTGGGCGGCCCACCCGCGCGGCCGACCGACGATCAGACCTTGCGCCAGCTGGGGATCCAGGCGCCGTCCTCGACCGCGTAGTCGCCGAACAGGGCCGGGGCCTCCGTCCGCATGATCTCGCCGATCTTGCCGAAGACCAGGCGGATCTCCTCCTCCGCGCCCGCGGCCGTACGTGCCTCGATCGTGTGGCGGAGCGTGCGCACGTTGGCCGTCCACACCAGGCCGGTCGCGACGCCCTCGGGGGCGAACCGGCGCATGAACGAGGTGCGGTGCTTCTTCTCGGCGAACGGCACGCCGTCGGCGTCCAGCTGGAAATGCTCGGCCGCCCAGGTCTGGAACTCCTCCATCCGGTCGAGCAGCTCGGTGGCCCGCTTCATCAGCTCGGCGTCCTCGCGCGCCCATTCGGGGAACCAGAACGGGATCTCGGTGAGCCGGACGAACCGCAGCGACTCCTGCGAGATCGCCACCCCGGGGCGGTGCCTCGCCAGCTCATGGGTGAACACCCGGCTGACGTTGTGCAGGACGAAGCTGAAGCTGAGGTGTTCGAGGACCGAGCCGTGGGCGCTGGCCAGGATGTTGCGCAGGTAGGTGTCCTGGTCCTTGCGCACGCGGACCACATTCGGGTTCAGCCCGGGCTCGTACGACCGGTAGCACAGGCGGCCGGCGAACTCGGCGAGGTTCTGCGCGTCGAACTCGCCCCGCTCCAGCCGATCCAGCCAGCGCTCGCCGCCGATCTCCTGGAGGTAGCGGGCGAGTTCGTCGTAGTCCAGTTCGGGCCTGGCGACGAGGAAGACCTCGGGTTCGACGCTGCGCATGTACCTTTTCCCCGTTGTTGCGGTAACGACCGGTCATGCACACCGTACCGGGCCGGAACGCACGCCCCGGCCCGGTATGCCCAAGCAGGTTCAGGTGATGTCGCGGCGGACCGTGGTGGCGGAGGCGATGGCCGCGAACAGCAGGCCGTACCCGACCAGGACCAGTGCTCCACCCCAGGCGGGGAGCCAGTGGGGGACGCCGAGCCCGGTGTCGATGTCGATGCTCATCAGCGCGTTCGCGGCACCGCTGGGCAGCCATTTTCCGACACCCTGCAGGGCGGGGATCGCGGTGAAGATCGACTCGATGATGTACGTCCACACGATCGCGCCGACGATGCCGGCGATCTGGTTGCGCACCAGAGCGCCCAGGCCGATGCCGAACACCGCGTAGAGGGCCGTGGACACCAGGATGCCGAGGCTGATCTGCGGGATATGGGATTCGGACAGGGAGAGCTCTCCCCCCGAGATCAGCACCGTGGGAATCACCACCAGCGCCTGGAACACCAGCACGGCCAGGGCGTACAACGCGCCGACCACCAGACCGGAGACGAGCTTGGCGACGATCACCTGGCTGCGGCGCGGGGTGGTCAGGAAGGTGCCAGTGATCGTCTGGTAGCGGAACTCGGAGGTCATCATGATGACTCCGAGGATCATCACCATGATCCAGCTCATCTGCGCGCCGGTGGTCCAGGCGAGCTGCGCCCACTTCGGGTCATCCGTGGCGGGGATGCCCGCGACTCCGTCGCTCTCGACTCCGGCGAACCCGATGAAGAAGCCCAGGAACACCCCGGTCAGCAGAAGCAGCACGATCAGCAGGATCCACCAGAGCCTGGTGGTGAACAGCTTCTGCAGCTCCGCCTTGACGAGACTGGTCATCGTCCCTCCGTCAGCTCGAGGAAGACCTTCTGAAGGTCCGACCGCTCCTGTGCGACCTCGGTCAGCACGATGCGCTGGTCGAGCGCCACCTGCCCGATGGTCTCGGTGTCCAGGCCGCGCACCCGCAGCACCCCGTCGTCGACACGCTCGACCTGGGCTCCGGCCGCCTCGATGGCGGGGGCGAGCTCCGCCGCCTTCACCGTGCGGACCCTGATCACCTCCCCACCGTTCGTGGTCAGCTCGGCCAGGCTGCCCTGCCGTACGAGACAGCCCTTGGCGATGATCACCACGTTGTCGACGGTCTGCTCGACCTCGGACAGGACATGGCTGGAGACCAGCACCGCCGCGCCCTCGTCGTGCGCGAGGTGACGCAGAAAGCCACGGAGCCATTCGATCCCCGCGGGGTCGAGGCCGTTGGCCGGCTCGTCGAGGATGTACACCTTCGGGCTGCCGAGCAGCGCGGAGGCGAGCGCGAGCCGCTGCCGCATGCCCAGCGAGAAACCGAGCACGCGCTTGTTGGCGGCATCGGCGAGGCCGACCTGATCGAGTGCCTCGTCGGCCCGCTTCGCGGGCAACCCGGCGGCGGTGCACATGATCCGCAAGTGGTTGCGGGCGGTGCGGCCGGGATGGAAACTGGTGGCCTCGAGCACGGCCCCGACCTCGGTCAGGGGCGCGGCGAGTGAGGTGTAGGGCCTGCCGTTGACCAGCGCCTCACCCGAGTCGGGCGTGACCAGGCCGAGCAGGCTGCGGAGCGTGGTGGTCTTGCCGGCCCCGTTGGGGCCGAGGAATCCGGTGACGGATCCCGCCTCCACGCTGAACGACACGTCGTCGACGGCCTTCACGGCCCCGAACGACTTAACTAAATTTTTGATCTCTATGGCAGTCATCAGGCCTGATTATCTCGCCCCAAGAGCTGTCCTTTTCTCCTCCTTTATGAGGATCTCGGACACTCCCCCTGGAGGAGGACCCTCAGAACGCCGGTCCGCAGCTATCGACATGTTGCGCATCGGCCCAGGTCAGCGGGTGAATCGAACCGCCTGCCGCTGTCGGTGATCCAGGCCATACTTGCCGCATGCGTGCTCCCAAACGCAAGCGACCACTCCTACGCAGCCTCCTCCAGCCACCTCCTGGCGTGTCCCTGGCCGATCTCGCTGATCGCGCCTCTTACGTAGGCAGCGGAGAACATAAGTCATATCCGTCGTTCGCTGGACGGCCCCGGCTCCGCGCGGACGCGAGCAAGTGCGACCCCAAGTTCAATGACGCGAACGAGATCACTGGCTTCCTGCGGCAAGCGATCGCCGCCGGGAACGTCGGCGCGCCATGGGAAGGGGACTTCCCGCGCTATGCGTGGCACACCTTGGATGATGTGATCTACGAAGCCAGACTGGTCAATCAGGAGCTTGGCCAGTACAAGGGATACCCGCTCAAGCGAAGTGAGTGGCCTGAGAGCCTCAACAAGATGGGCGAAGGAGATGAGCGATGACGGCCGTTCCCGAGCTGAGGATTCGGTGGGAGTGGGAGCACGCGCCGTCGGTCCGAGCTCCCGAGCATCGGGCCACCTGGGCCCGTCTCGACATCCGAATCGGTTCCGAGCATGTCACCCTTGTCGAGGACCAGGAGTCGGGCAGTTCGCGCAGATCGGTTTACTGCCCCCTCTACCCGCTGGCCGAATGGATCGCGTACAACTGGTGGTTCCTCCGGTCGGACGCCAGACTGGCCCGCACCTCCGATCTCAGCCGTCTGGAGCATCTGCACCCTCGCGAGTTCCGACGGCACTCCCTTCGCGGCAGCGGCAACGGCTTCCTGTGGCCGAATCTCCTGATCATCCCGGAGGGTGAGAGCAAACGGCTGATCTGGTATCGGGATCGTTTGCCGCTTCCCGTACGGACCTCGATCCGATTCCTTTCGGACGGAGAGGCGCTCCTGGACGGGGCAGCTGTGGAGCAGGAACTCGTCCGCCTCATCTCGGCAGTACTCACTCGACTCGCGGAGCAAGGAGTCACCGGCACTGCCCTGGAGAAGGAGTGGACAGCCATACAAGAGGCTGATCCGGATGAGGTGGAATTCTGTGTCGCGTCCGCTCGGCTCGGGCTGGAACCCTACTCGGAGGCAGAGCCGTACGAACAACTGATCGTCCAGGCGGCCGACGAGTTGCGAGGAAACCTGCTCGGAGATTTCTACGACGCCGTCGACCCGGCACTGATGGGTGATGCGCTCGAATGGATCCGTCTGGCACGCTCCGACATCCGGCAAGCCGTGCGACCCGGGTCGGACGCCGTGGCGCTGCGTCGGGAACTCAGCCCTCTCCAGTCACCGGCCGATAATCGCGCATGGGAGAAAGGTTGGAGCCACGCGCGAGCCGTGCGGCGCGCGTTGGGACTTCGGGAAACCGCGAAATTCTCGCTTACGCCCTACATCCATTGCCTGGATCGGGGCGGCCCCGACCGTGGACTGCGAGCGGTGGGAGGCGCGGCCGAGGAGTACGGTCCCGTGGCGGTGATGGAACCCGGTCTCCCCACGACGGCCAGGCGTTTCACTCTCGCCCGCGCGCTCTGCCGCTATCTCTGGGAGCCGGAGCCGTTGTTCCTGGTCACAGCCGCCTATACCTTCCGGCAGAAAGTGGAACGCGCTTTCGCGACCGAGTTGCTCGCGCCTGCCGCCGGCATCGCCGAGCTGCTGGACGTCGCTCCTGACGCGGCACTCCCGGACGATCTCGAGAAGATCGCCGCACGCTTTCAGGTGTCGCCCATCGTCATCAAGCATCAGCTCGAAAATCAGCTGCTTGCGACGGCCTGAAGGCGCGAGCGCGATCCGGGTCTCTCGTGCCACCCGCCGAGGCGGTTCGCGGGCGCCGCTCACCCGTACGGACGTCCACGAGGACGACCGCACGGGTGGCGTGGCTGTACGGAGGCCGGCTGCGGACGGGAGCTACGCCGAGGTGAGGCGCAGGATGTTCGCGATGATCATTTCGCCGGAGCCGCCCTGGGTGGTGAGGATCGACTCGGGGTGGAACTGCACGGCGAAGCGCCGGTTGTCGATGTCCTCGATCGCCATCACCGCCCCGTCCGGAGTGCACGCGGTGACCGCGAAGCCGCCCGGCACGCCCGGCCGCTTGGCGTGCAGCGAGTGGTACCGCGCGGCGACGAACTCGCCGGGCAGGCCGTCGAGCAGCGCGCTGTCCCCCTCGCGGCGGACCCGGCCGCGCTTGCCGTGCTCCGGGTACGGCAGCAGCTCGAGTGTGCCTCCCGCCTGCTCGACCATGGCCTGCAGTCCCAGGCAGACGCCGAACACCGGCAGCCCCTTCGTGTACACCGCGTCGAGCAGAGCCGCGCAGCCGAAGTCGGACGGCCAGCCGGGGCCGGGCGAGAGCACGACCAGCGTGGGCGCGATGTCGTCGATCATCTCCAGCGGGAAGCCGTGCCGCAGCGTCACCACGGAGGCGCCCTGCCGGCGGAAGTAGTCGGCGAGGGTGTTGACGAACGAGTCCTCGTGGTCGACCAGCAGCACGGTGTGGCCCTCACCGGGCAGGTCGGCGGCCCGGGCGGGCCCCGCCTGCTCCTGCGGGCAGCCGGCCGCGGCGAGGGCGCCGAGCAGCGCGCTGGCCTTGAGCTCTGTCTCCCGCTCCTCGGCCTCGGGGTCGGAGTCGAACAGCAGGGTCGCCCCGGCCCGTACAGCGGCGACGCCGTCGCGGATCTGGGCGGTACGCAGCGTCAGGCCGGTGTTCATCGAGCCGTCGAAGCCGATGAAGCCGATGGCCCCGCCGTACCAGCGCCGGGTCGTCTCCTCGTGGTCCTCGATGAACTGCATCGCCCAGGTCTTCGGGGCGCCGGTGACGGTGACGGCCCACATGTGGGTGAGGAAGGCGTCCAGCGCGTCGAACTCGGGGCGCAGCCTGCCCTCGATGTGGTCGACGGTGTGGATCAGCCGGGAGTACATCTCGATCTGGCGACGGCCGATGACGCGGACGCTGCCGGGGACGCAGACGCGCGACTTGTCGTTGCGGTCCACGTCGGTGCACATGGTGAGCTCGGACTCCTCCTTGACGCTGGACAGGAGCGTCCGGATCGCCTCGGCGTCCTCGACCGGGTCGGCCCCGCGGGCGATCGTGCCGGAGATCGGGCAGGTCTCCACCCGGTCGCCGGTCACCCGCACGTACATCTCGGGCGACGCTCCGACCAGGTGCTCGCCGCCGAGGTTGAGCAGGAACTCGTACGGCGCGGGGTTGCTCGTGCGGAGCACGCGGTAGAAGGCGGCGGGGTCGGTGCAGGCCCCGTGGAAGACCTGGCCGGGGACGACCTCGAACAGGTCTCCCCGGGTGAACTTCTCCTTGGCCTGCGCGACGACCTCCGCGTACCCGCCCCGGTGCGGGTCGTCCGGGATCCGGTCCGGCGTGACGAGCGGGATCGCCTCGCCGGTGCGCGGCAGGCCGTGGGTGGAGGACCCGTCGACGGTGAACTCGTAGAGGTGCTCCACGCTGGTCTCGCGTACCCGGTCGATCACGACGAGCCGGTCGGGCAGGTGGAGGACCAGGTCGCGCTGGTCGTCCGGCCGGGTCAGCCGGTAGCGGATCGGCTCGAACTGGAATGCCAGGTCGTAGCCGAACGCGCCGTACAGGCCGAGGTGCGGGTCGTCGCCGCGGAAGGCCGCGATCACCTCACGGATCGCGGTGAAGACGGTCGGCCGGCGGGTGCGCTGCTCCTCCGGCAGCAGGTCCTCGGACTCCGGTACGTACACCTCGACGAACCCGTCGCCGAGCTCGGTGACCGGCTTGCCCGCGGCGAGCAGACAGGACGCGACCACGGGGAGGACGACCAGGCCGCGGTCGTTCAGCGCCCGGGCGGAGATCCGCCGCCCTCTGACGACGAACTCCAGGCAGGGATCGACGTACCCGAAGGCCCATCGGCTGTAGCGGCCGGGGTAGTCCATGCCGGAGGAGAAGGCGCCGCCGCGGTGCTCGCCGAGCGCCGTCACGATCTCCTCGAGCGCCGCCTCCGACACGTCGCGCACGCCGCGTTCCACGGTGACGCCGCCTGCGGTGGTATATCGGCTGATCTCCACTTGTCCATACCCCTTTTGGCCGAAGCCCGTCGAATGCCCCAGGGCGGACAACACAGAAGGCCGCCTCTCGGGCGGCCGGTCCGTTCACGCTTGCGAATGCGAAACCCACGCCGCCTGTTAGCGGCGCCACCACTGAAGGGTCGCGGGAACTCGCATGGAATGAAGGTTAGCGGCGGTCACCGCGACCATGCAACGGGACACGCTGGCCGAATGGCCGTACGGATAGATATTCTGTTACCAGTAGGTAAAAGGAGGAGCGCGAAGGAGTCCGCATGGTCGATCTGCCGGTCCGGTTGCCGATTTCCTGGACAGTCCAGCGGCCGGGACGCCGCCCCGCCCACCGGGTGCGGGTCAGGCGCGACCTCCCCGTGCCCATGCCGGACGGCGTGATCCTCCTGGCCGACCACTACATCCCGCTCGGCGCCACCCGCCCGCCCACCATCCTGATCCGCACGCCCTACGGCCGGGGCGGCCCCTTCGGCTGGATGTACGGCTGGGCGTTCGCGCGGCACGGCTTCCAGGTCGTCCTGCAGAGCTGCCGCGGCGGATTCGGCTCCGGCGGTCTGCTCGACCCGCTCGCCGACGAGCACGCCGACGGCCTGGCCACGGTCGAGTGGCTGCGCCGGCAGTCATGGTACGGCGGAAGCCTCGCCATGCACGGGCCCTCCTACCTCGGCTACACCCAGTGGGCCATCGCGGCCGAGACGCCGGACCTGAAGGCGATGGCGACGCAGGTCACCGCCTCCTGCTTCCGCGACGCGGCCTATGTCGGCGGCGCGTTCGCCCTGGAGTCGTCGCTGATCTGGACCACGCTCACCGCCCACCTGGACGGGCGGCTGCCCGGGATGGCCCCGCTGTTCGTCCCCCGCAAGGCACGCCGGGCCTTACTTTCCGCACTGTCCGCACTGCCGGAAACGGCCGGACCCAACGGAGCGCCGGTGCCGCCGGGGTCAACGGGGAATTGGGGCCGGCCGATCACCGAGCTCGACCTGCTGGCGGCGGGCCGCCCACTGCCCTTCTTCCGCGAACTGCTCGCCAATCACGCCGACCCGGCCTCGTCGTACTGGCAGAAGAGGGACTTCTCCGGCACGGTCGACAGGGTGACGGCCGAGGTCACGATGACCGGCGGCTGGTACGACGTGTTCCTGCCGTGGCAGCTGAAGGACTACGCCGCGATGCGCGCCGCCGGGCGGCAGCCGTACCTGACGATCGGGCCGTGGCATCACACCGACGTACGGCACGGGCGGGCCGCCAACAACGACGCGCTGGCCTGGTTCCGTGCGCACCTGCTCGACGACCCGTCCGGGCTGCGTGCCTCGCCCGTACGGCTGTTCGTGACCGGCGCCGACGAGTGGCGCGACCACCCCGACTGGCCGCCGCCGGGGACGCGGCCGGTGCGCTGGCACCTGCAGCCGGACTTCGCGCTGTCCACCGGCAACCCGGCCCCCTCCGAGCCGGACCGGTACCGCTACGATCCCGCGCATCCCACCCCGGTCCTCGGCGGCCCGGTGCTGATCGGCGACTCCTCCCCGCGGGACAACAGGCGGCTGGAGGCCCGGCGGGACGTGCTCGTCTACACCTCCGACGCGCTGGCCGAGGACATCGAGATGATCGGGCCGGTCACCGCCGACCTGTTCCTGCGGTCGACCAACGACCACGCCGACGTGGTCGTGCGGGTGTGCGACGTCCACCCCGGCGGCGCGTCGATGAACGTCTGCGAGGGCGTCCGCCGGCTCACCCCGGCCCTGCCGGTCGGCGCCGACGGCGTGCGCCGGGTGGAGGTCGAACTGTGGCCGATGGGGCACCGCTTCCGCCGGGGCCACCGGATCCGGCTGCACGTGGCGAGCGGGGCCTATCCCCGGATCGCCCGCAATCCGGGCACCGGGGCGGCGCTGACCGCGGGCAGCCCGATGGTGCCGTCGGACCATGAGGTCCTGCACGACCCCGAGCACCCCTCGGCCGTCGTGCTCCCCCACATCGCGGCGCGATAGCCGTCGTTCGGCGCGCCGTCCGGACCGTTCGGCGATCGGTGACGACGCTGTGATCTACGCGTATTTACTGTGATCCACGTCACTCAACCGGGTGACACACAAGGTGTCTGATCGGTTTGGAGAGTCGTTGACCACGCCCCGCACCGACCGCAGCAACTGGTACTGGCTGCTTCCGATCCCCATCGTGATCCCGCTGATCACACCCCTGTTCAACGCCGTCGAACCCCGCCTCTTCGGCATCCCGCTGTTCTACTGGCTGCAACTCGCCTTCATCGTCCTCGGCGTCACGACCACCACGGTCGTCTACCGCATGACGCGGAGGGGCCGATGACCACCGAGATCGTCATCTTCACGATCCTGTTCCTGCTCGTCAGCGGCATGGGCTTCGTCGCGGCCCGCTGGCGGCGCGCCGACGACCTCGCCAGCCTGCACGAGTGGGGTCTCGGCGGGCGCAGCTTCGGCTCGTGGATCACCTGGTTCCTGGTGGGCGGCGACCTCTACACCGCCTACACGTTCGTGGCCGTCCCGGCCCTGCTGTTCGGCGCCGGCGCCATGGGCTTCTTCGCCGTGCCGTACACGGTGGTCGTCTATCCCCTGGTGATGCTCGTGCTGATCCGGCTGTGGTCGGTCTCGCACGTGCACGGGCTGGTCACGCCGGCCGACTTCGTGCGGGCCAGGTTCGGCTCGCCGACGCTGGCGCTGCTGGTCGCGATCACCGGCATCATCGCGACCATGCCGTACATCGCACTGCAACTCGTCGGCATCGAGGCGGTGCTCAAGACGATGGGCGTGTCCGGCGACCTGCCGCTGATCATCGCCTTCGCGATCCTCGCGGCCTACACCTACCAGTCGGGCCTGCGCGCGCCGGCCCTGATCGCCTTCGTCAAAGACTCACTGATCTACATCGTGATCCTCGCGGCGGTCATCTACATCCCGGCGAAGCTCGGCGGCTGGAGCTCGATCTTCGCTGCGGCCCAGGCCAAGTTCGAGGCCACGCCCGCGCCCGGCGACGGAGTCCTGCTGAACGCCGGCAACCAACTGCAGTACATCACGCTCGCGCTCGGCTCGGCGATGGCGCTGTTCCTCTACCCGCACAGCGTCACCGGCGTGCTGGCGTCGCGGGACCGCAACGTGATCAAACGCAACATGTCGGCGCTGCCGGCCTACACCTTCCTGCTGGGCCTGATCGCGCTGCTCGGCTACATGGCGATCGCGGCCGGGGTCACCCCGATCGGCAAGGACTCCAACACGGTCGTGCCGCTGCTGTTCGACAAGATGTTCCCCGACTGGTTCGCCGGGGTGGCCTTCGCCGCGATCGGGATCGGCGCGCTGGTGCCCGCCGCGATCATGTCGATCGCCGCGGCCAACCTGTTCACCCGCAACATCTACCGCGAGTATCTGAGGCGGGACGCGACCGACGCCCAGGAGGCCAGGGTCAGCAAGATCACATCCCTGGTCGTGAAGGTCGGCGCCGTGCTGTGCATCCTGCTCATCGATCCGCAGTTCTCCATCGACCTGCAGCTCATCGGCGGTGTGATCATCCTGCAGACACTCCCGTCGGTCGCGCTCGGGCTGTTCACCCGCTGGTTCCACCGGGCCGGCCTGATCGCCGGGTGGGTCGGCGGAATGGGCGCGGGCATGCTGATGCTCTACAACATCTCCAGCCCCACCCACGCCCACTTCGCCGGGTCGGGATTCCCGCTGTCCCAGCTCGGCCTGGACACCAAGATGACGATCTACGCCGGGTTCCTCGCGCTGATCGTCAACCTGGTCGTCGCCGTGCTCGGGACGTTCCTCGCCCGCGCGCTCAGGGCGGCCGACGGACCGGACGCGACCCGTCCGGACGACTACACGGCGGACAAGGACGACCCCCGCGTCCACGAAGTGGAGATCTCCGGCTCCGCCTGATCCCCCAGGAGCCGGCCCGCTCCACCCGCCCTGCTCCGCGGGTACGACTCCCGCCCGGCGGCCCCACGCGGTCCCGGGCGGGCCGCCCGCCGCCCATAGGCGGACCGCGCTCACCCGGCGAGCTTCATCAGCTCGTCCAGCGCGTCACGCAGGTAGTCGATCAGATCCCACACATCGGGGACCATGTCGCGGTCGGCGATGATCCCGAAGTCGACGCGGCCGTCGTACGAGAAGACGGTGATGTTGATGCCGCCGCTGACATCGGTGATCACCGAGATCGGATACTGGGCGACGACACGCGCGCCGCAGACGTACAGCGGGATCTGCGGCCCCGGCACGTTGGAGATCAGCAGATTCATGGCGGGTGCCCGGCGCGAGGCCAGCCGGAACCCGGACCTGGCGGCCAGCGCGTTCAGCGCGGCGGGCATGGCCTGGCTGAACTCGATCAGCCAGGTCGCCGGCGCGGCGGAGAACCGCTCCTTGACCAGGGTCATCGAGTCGCCGACGGCACGCAGCCGGTCCAGCGGGTCGGCGAGGTGCGTCGGCAGCGTGGTGATCGCCGGGATCACCTCGTTGGCCGGTCCGCCCTCCGGCGAGCGGCCCCTGGTGGATATCGGGATGCCGACGACGAGCGGCAGGCGCGGCAGCTCGTCCCGCTTGGCCAGCCAGCACCGCAGCGCGGCCGCGCACAGCGTCAGCACCACGTCGTTCACCGTACGGCCGAAGGCGTTCTTCACGTGTTTGATCTCGTCGAGCGGCAGCGTCCCGAACGCGAACCGGCGGTGCTGGGAGACCGGACCGGACAGCGGGGTGCGCGGCACCGGCATGCGGGGCAGGCCGGGCAGCCGCTCGGCACCGCTCCCCCGGACGCCGATTCCACGGATCAGCCGCGAGACCAGCCCGGCGCCCGGAACCTGGGAGATCACCGGCATCTCGTCCAGCCTCGGCACCGCGTCGGCGAGGAAGCGCAGCAGGGCCAGCGGGTTGTCCAGGACCCGGGTGACGCCCCTGACGGTCATCTCCAGCGGTCCGGGGGCCGTCGCCGCCTCATCGGGCTTCGGCGGCCCGGCTGCCGGGGCGTCGCACGGCCGCGGCTCGAAGTCCATCAGCGCCGCCATCACCTCGACCCCGGTCACCCCGTCGATCGCGGCGTGGTGGACCTTGGTGTACAGGGCGACCAGATCGCCGGCCACTCCCTGGATCACGTACAGCTCCCACAGCGGCCGCCGCCGGTCGAGGGCCCTGCCGTGCAACCGGGCGACCTGCTCGGCGAGCTTGTGGTCGTCTCCGGGTGGCGGCAGCGCGAGCTCGCGGACGTGGTAGTCGAAGTCGACCTCCCGGTCCTCCGCCCAGTACGGATGATCGAGTCCCAGCGGCACCCCGACCAGACGGCGGCGCAGCGGCGGGGCGAGGTGGAGCCGCCCGCGCAGCAGCGTCACCAGGTGCTCCCGGTTGATCGTGCCGCCGGGTGCGTCGGACGGGTCGAGGATCGTCAGCCCCGCGATGTGCGCGAGGTTGGTGACGGTCTCGAAGTTGAGGAACTGTGCGTCGAACGGGCTGAGCTGCTGTCCCATGCCTACAAACTGCCCCGAAACCGCCCGGACACCGACCTGGAACATCGTTCACCCTGAATGGCACGGCCTGCTCGGCAGGGTGAGCGGCGACCGGCCCGGCCTGCTCGGCCGATGGGCATGGCCGCCGATCAGGGGCGCAGCTTCATCAGCGCGTCGGCGACGTCGAACACCGAGGCGCCGAGATCGAACCGGCTGAAGAGGTGGACCTGGTCCCCCGCCTCGATCTCCAGCAACTCCGTGGTCAGTCCGTAGCGGCGGCGGGAGTCCACCCGGATGCGGTCCACGTCGTTCCAGGAGATCCGTTCCCTGCCGGCCAGGCCGGCGACGACCAGCCCGTCGGCGCTCGCGGACAGCCGTACGGGGATGACCAAATCGCGCATCGCCACCACGGCGAGCCCGAGGGCCACGACGCCGGCGAGGAAGAGCTGGTGATGATCGCCGATCGTCGCCAGCACTCCGAACAGGACGGCTCCGGCGATCTTGGCCATGACGACCTGTCGCGGCACCCGCCATTCGTGCCGCGGCCCCTCAACAGCAGCCACGTTGGCAGCGTAACAACGCCCAGAGTGTCACGACGCCGTCCGTGTTCCGATCGTCCGCGCCTCCGACGGTTACCACCGGGGGGACCTTCAGTCACCGGAATGTGACCCTGGACCGCTCCAATACAGCCCGCCTCGGGGCGCACTATCGAAACAGGTGCCAGACCGGCGCCACCCTCGCGGGACGCCCTCGCCCGCGGGGAAATCTCCGAGGAGTAACGATGTCCCGAGCACGCCCCCTGGCCGCGCTGGCCGTCCCGCTGATGACCGCCACGATCCTGGCGGCACCCGCCGCCGCGGCTCCCGTCCCCACCGCCGCCCAGTTACCCGCCGCCGTCCCGATTCCCGCCGCCGTCCCGATTCCCGCCGCCGTCCCGATTCCCGCCGCCGTCCCGATTCCCGCCGCCGTCCCGATTCCCGCCGCCGTCCCGATTCCCGCCACTGCACGGTTCTCCGCCGCCCGTCCCGTGTCGACCCTGGTCGACATCCGAGCCGCCCACCATCGTGGGCTGGACCGCCTGGTCTTCGAGTTCCGCGGGCCGCTTCCGGCCACCCGCCGCGCTTCCTACGTCTCCTCCCTGATCGCCGACGGCTCGGGCAATCGGGTCCAGGTGGCCGGCGACGCGATCCTGCAGGTCCGCTTCGGCCGCGCGGTGGGGCACGACAGCCGCGGTGCGGGCACCTACGGGCCCACCCGCGAGACCTATCCCCTCCCCGGGGTGATCCAGGTCGTCAACGCGGGCGACTTCGAGGGGGTGCTCAGCTTCGGCATCGGGCTGTCGCGGCGCACGCCGTACCGGATGTACACCCTCACCCACCCCAACCGGGTCGTCATCGACATCAAGACGCCGTTCCGGACCGTGCCGGTGAAGACCTTCCTGCACGACTCGCGCGCCTACGCGGCGGGGCGGGATCCGTACACGGTGGCGGTGCGCCGCCCGGTGATCCCGCCCGCCACCGCACGCGGCGCCCTCCAGCGGCTGTTCGCCGGACCGACCCAGGCCGAATACGCCAGGGGGCTGCGCTTCGTCAACTCCAAGGCCACCGGTTTCAGTTCGCTGACCGTACGTGACGGGGTCGCCCGGGTCCGCCTCACCGGGAAGATCACGAGCGGAGGATCCACCTACACGATCGCCGACCAGATCACCCCCACCCTCAAGCAGTTCCCCGGCATCCGCTGGGTGAAGATCTACGACCGCTTCGGCCGCACCCAGCACCCCACCGGCCGGTCCGACTCCATCCCCAGGAGCCTGGAACCATAACCCACCCCGCCCCCCATGCCCACCCCCTCCCCCGTGATCTTGCAGTTTCTCGCACGCTAGCGCTCTAACGTGGGAAAACCCCTCCGATGATCTTGCAGTTTCTCGCACCCACGCCACCCGACCTGCGTATATGCGATCCATGATCTTGCACTTATCGTGCACTGCAAGATCGCGAACAACATTTCCGCTGGTCAGGGCATATCTATGCGAGAAACTGCAAGATCACGATGTGAGAAGTTCCTGCTCACGGCGCCCTGCTGCGAGAATTCGCAAGATCACGGCTAGGATTTCGTGGTCAGGTCACCGGGGTGATCCGGGCCTCTCGCAGGCGGCCGTCCTCGATTTCCAGTACGCCGAGGGTGCCGTGGGGCTGGCTACGGCGATCGGTGGGCGAGCCGGGGTTGAAGACGCGCACCCCGTCGCCCGTCAGATCCATCGGGATGTGGGAGTGGCCGAACACGACCAGGTCGGCCTCGGGGAACCGGCGGCGCATCCGGGCGGTCCTGCCCCCCTTCGGGCCGCTGTCGTGGATCATGGCGACCTTGAGGCCGTCCAGATTGAGCTCCAGGGTCTCCGGGGCGCCCCAGTCCGCCACGTCAGGGCCGTCGTTGTTGCCGAGCACCGCGTGGACGGGCGCGTAGGCCGACAGTTCGACCAGGACGTCGGCCGTGCAGACGTCTCCCGCGTGGAGGATCGCGTCCGCCTGCCGGAGATGCTCGGCCACTCTGGGCGGGCACGACTTCCACCGGCGTGGCGCGTGTGTGTCCGCCAGCACGACCACTTTCACACTTCCATTCTCTCCGCCAGGGTCCAGGGTCCCTACTCCCCCCATGAGGAAGGACCTTCCGGGTGGGACGGACGGCCCTGGCGGCGGGATGGCGGTGCTCACCAGACTGGCCTCATGAACGAGACAATCAAGCCGGAAGCAGTCCTGGTGGAGACGAACGGAAAGGTCCCGGCGGGGGCGGTGACGGAGGCGCGGGAGCGCATCGCGGCGCTGACCCGCTTCACCGGCAGGCCGATCCTCTACGCCAGGGTCGTCCTGGGCGACTCGCACTCCCGCATTCCGGAGGAGCGCTGCCGGGCCCGGGCCGTCCTCGACGTCAACGGGTACGCCCTGCACGCCGAGGCGCGGGCCGAGACCATGCACGGCGCGATCGCCGGCGTCCAGGAGCGGCTGCGCTCCGGCTTGGAACGGCTGACCGGACGGCACTCCAGGAAGCACCCGCAACGGTCGCCGCGCAACGGGCCGGCGGAGGTGGACGAGGAGGCACGGCGGCCCGAGGTGCCGGTCTGACGGGAGCGGGCGGAGCCCGCCACGGAACACGACCCAGGCCCTAAGAGGGCATCCCCGTACGGCTCGCCGCAACCCTCCGGCGGGCCGTACGTCATTGTGGTGACCGCGGAGTGGTCAGCGTCTGGATGCCGGGGACCGGACGGTCGCCGATCGTCCGCCCGCCGATCGTCCTTCGACGGGAACGTCGCTCCAATGCCGTCACGGCGACCAGCGTGCCCAGCCCGGCCAGCACGACGACCGAGATCGCCAGCAGCGCCAGCATCACGAGCACCGCCATGGCCGCCAGGGAGACGGCTGCTCCCAGCAGCTCCGCCACGTGCCCTCCCGAGATCGCCCCTCGCCATGGGAGATTGCCGGATATGAGTGCCTTGCCGTAAAAGAGTCATACCTTACTAGGCGAGCGACCCACACACCCGGGGCTTCTCGGGCACTCTCTCGCATTCGCGCGGATTCGACCCCCGCACCCCGGGTACGGCTGGGCTGATCTGCTGAGGAAGCGGTGAGGAAGCGGTGGGCTAATGATCTTCAGTCGCGGATCGGGCCGCCGCCGGTCCGGGTACTGGTCGGCGCGACGGGCGGCGCGCTGGTCGGGGCGCTGGTCGGGGCGCCGGCCCGGCTGTCAGATCGGCGCGCGGCCATGGAGTGGACCACGGCGCAGGGCTCGCGCGCGGGCTGGACGGCTGCGCGCCACCGCCCGCGACGCCTTCGGCTGGGAGCGGCTGCGGCCGGGCCAGCGGGAGGCGATGGAGCACCTGCTCGCCGGGCGCGACGTGCTGCTGGTGATGCCGACCGGCGGCGGGAAGTCGGCCGTCTACCAGGTGCCCGGTCTCCTCCTGGACGGCCCGACCGTCGTGATCTCGCCGCTCATCGCGCTCCAGCGCGACCAGGTCATGAGCCTGCTGACCGCCGACGCGGGCGGGGCTGTGGCGGTGAACTCGGCGGGGTCGGTCGAGGCGGGCCTCGATCAGGTCATCGCGGGCCGGGCCGAATACGTGTTCCTGTCGCCCGAACAGCTCGCCAAGCCCGAGGTCGTCGACCGGCTGGCCGAGGCCAGGCCGTCGCTGATCGCGGTGGACGAGGCGCACTGCGTCTCCGCCTGGGGTCACGACTTTCGTCCTGAATATCTGCGGCTCGGCAAGGTGATCGAGCGGCTCGGCCATCCACCCGTGATCGCGATGACGGCGACGGCCGCGCCCACCGTGCGCGACGAGATCGTCCGGTCGCTGGGGATGACCTCCGCCCAGCAGCTCGTCCGGGGCTTCGACCGGCCCAACATCTATCTCGAGGTCCGCCGGTTCACCTGTGAGGACGACAAGCGCCGGGCGCTCGCGGAGCACCCGATGGACGGTCTCGGCCTGGTCTACGTCGCCACTCGGCGCCAGGCCGAGGAGTACGCCGCGCTGCTGTCGGACGGCGGCCGCCGGGCCGAGCCGTACCACGCGGGGATGAAGGCGAAGGACCGCCGCACGATCCACGAGCTGTTCCAGGGTGACGGCCTGGACGTCGTCGTCGCGACGTCGGCCTTCGGAATGGGCATCGACAAGCCGGACGTCCGGTTCGTACTGCACGCCGCCCCGCCGGAGTCCCTGGACGCCTACTACCAGGAGATCGGGCGGGCCGGACGGGACGGCGAGCCGGCCTCCGCGGTGCTGTTCTACCGGCCCGAGGATCTCGGCCTGCGGAAGTTCTTCGGCGGCGGACGGGCCGACCGGGCCGCGATGGAGCGCATCGCCGAGATCGTCCGCGAACTGGACGACAGCGGCGAGGTGCCCCCGGCGCGGCTGCGCGAACTGCTGGACGTCGGCCCGGTCAAGCTGGCCTCGCAGGTGAACCTCCTGGAGCGGGCCGGCGCCGTGGAGGTCGCCCACGGCGGCGGGCTCAGCTACGCCCTGGACGGTCCGCCGCCGGACGAGGCGGCCGACCGCGCGATGAAGCTCGACGACATGCGGCACCGCCTCGACGACTCCCGCCTGGAGATGATGCGGGGCTACGCCGAGACCACCGGCTGCCGCCGCCGTTTCCTGCTGGAGTACTTCGGCGAGCCGTACGAGCGGGTGTGCGGCGCATGTGACACCTGCCGCTCCGGCGAGGCGGCCGCCCCCGCCGTCACCGGCGACGAGGGGCCCTATCCGCTGCACGCGGGCGTACGGCACGCCGAGTGGGGCCCCGGGATCGTGATGAGCCGCGAGCCGGACCGGATCACCGTGCTGTTCGACTCGGTGGGCTACAAGACCCTGGCGCTCGGCGCGGTGGAGGGCATCCTCGGCCTCGCCTGACCCGTTGCCTGCGTGCTTCCCTCCGGTCCCGTCCCGGTGACCGGGATCCGCGTTGCCGCCCCTCCGCCGCCTGTTCTTACGATCAGCGGCGACCGAGCGACTCCGGTTCGCCTGTGTCGCGACAGGAAGGGACTGATGATCATGGCCGGGGCGCAGCGCACCCCCGAGCAGCGGATCGCCGATCTGGAGCGGGTGGAGGCGATCAAGACGCTGAAGTACCGCTACTGGCGGGCCTGCGACAACAAGGACCCGGAGGCGTTCCGCGACTGCTTCATCCGGGAGGGCGCGTCGATCCGTTTCGGCCGGATGGGCGACTACGACGACGTCTCGGGGCTGGTGGAGATCTTCACGAAGATCGCGCTCCGTGAGGAGGACGGGCGGCACGTGATCCTGGACATGCACCACGGCATCCATCCCGTGATCACGCTGCTGTCCGACACCGAGGCCGTCGGCCAGTGGACGCTCCGCTTCCGGCAGATCAACCTGCTCGACGACACCGAGAGGCTCGCGAGCGTCGAGTACGACGACACGTACGTCATCGAGGACGGACGCTGGAAGAAGTCCAGCTGCCACGTCCGCGAACTCTGGTCGATGGTACGGCCACTGCCTGAGGGAACCGTCGTCAAGGAGGGGTTCTGACATGGGGCGCGGCACCGGGAAGGTCGCGGTCGTCACCGGCGCGAGCAGAGGGGTGGGCAAGGGCGTCGCGCTCGCTCTCGGCGAGGAGGGCTGGACCGTGTACATCACCGGGCGCGGCGCGGCCGACGACGCCAGTCCGCTGACGCGTACGGCCGAGGGGGTGACCGAACGCGGCGGCACCGGGATCGCCGTCGTGTGCGACCACCGGGACGACGCCCAGATCATGGCTCTGTTCGATCGCGTCGACGCCGGGCACGGGCGGATCGATCTGCTGGTCAACAACGTGTGGGCCGGCCCGAATTACGACAACGCCGCCGATCCGTTCTGGAAGCGGCCGCTCAGCGACTGGGAGACCCTCATCGACGTGGGGCTGCGGGCGCACTTCGTCGCCAGTGCCGCCGCGACGTCGCGGATGGTCGAGCGCGACAGCGGCCTGATCGTCAACATCTCCTCCTTCGGCACCCGGCGTCATCTGCACTCGGTGCTGTACGGCATGTCCAAGGCGGCGCTCGACAAGATGACCTGTGACATGGCCCATGAGCTGGCCGGACACGACGTGACGGTCCTGTCGCTGTGGCTGGGACTCGTGCAGACCGAGAAAGTGCTGTCCAAGGGGATCGACAACATCGCCGGCTTCCCCATCGCCCAGGCCGAGACCCCCGAGTTCGAGGGCCGGGTGATCGCCGCGCTCGCCGCCGACCCCGAGATCGGCTCCCGCAGCGGGCAGACGCTCATCTCGGCCGAGGTCGCGCTCGAATACGGCGTGACGGAGAAGGACGGCCGCCGTCCCGCCTCGCACCGCGCCGCCTTCGGCGGTGGCCCGGTGTTCCCCCCGGCCTGAACAGCCGGCGATCCGCTTCCGTTACGCAATGTAAACATTACGGACCGTGACATCTGTCCGTCTTGCGGGCGTTCCCACCTGGGAGGACACTCAAAAGGGGAATTTATCACACTCTAGGGGGTGAGTCGGGTGCAGGAAGGGTTCAGCACCTACGAGACGTGGCCGTTCGAATGCCTGCGCTGCCTGCTCGTCTGGGAGGAGGAGTACCTGGTCCGGCGTCTGTCGGACGGTCACGGCAACGACATGGTGGTGTGGACTCGTGAGGGCACACCCGTCCAGCCCCCGTGGTCGGGGATGAGCTGCCCCTCCTGCGGCTGCGGCAGTGTCACCACCTTCCCCACGGGCTACCTCGGCCATCACGCCGAGATCGTCCGCAGGGCCGAACCGGCCGTGCCCGTCCCGTTCACGCGGGTTCCGGCCGAATCCGCCTCCGCCGCATCCGGGCTGCCCGCGGAGGCGTAGATCTCCGGACGCCGACGGCGTCCGTGCCTTCGACGGCGCGGAATCTCGGCATTCCGCCCGTCCCGGGCACGGTCGCCAGGCCGTACAACCCGGCATCGCGATGCGCTTTCACCTACGGCCGTCCTCTTAGTTGGCGGCCATTTGTCAGTCAGACACGGCATAGTCTCCTGTGCATCCGTACGGCGAGAGCGGGGGTCGCGGCAGCCGTACGGCCGACCCGGGCGTCGCCTGATCGAAGCAACTGAGGGGATGGGCGCGACACTCGGAGCGCGCAGCGTGCACAATCTTTCCCCGAACCTCAATGTGAAGGCGGATCAGGATGGTGACGACGTCCATTCAGCAGCGGATCGCCGAGGAGCTCGGCGTGCGCGAAAGCCAGGTGACCGCGGCCGTCGACCTGCTCGACGGCGGGGCCACGGTGCCGTTCATCGCCCGTTACCGCAAGGAGGCGACGGGCACGCTGGACGACGCGCAACTGCGCACGCTCGAAGAGCGGCTGCGCTACCTGCGGGAGCTGGAGGAACGGCGAGCGGCCATCCTCGACTCCATCCGCTCTCAGGGCAAGCTCGACGACGCCCTGGAAGCGCAGATCATGGCGGCGGATTCGAAGGCCCGGCTGGAGGACATCTATCTCCCCTTCAAGCCCAAGCGCCGCACCAAGGCCCAGATCGCCAGGGAGGCGGGGCTGGAGCCGCTGGCCGACAAGCTGCTGGCCCAGCCGGAGCTCGATCCGCATGCCACGGCGGAGGCGTTCGTCGGAGAGGGCGTGGCAGACGCGGCGGCGGCGCTGGAGGGGGCCAGGGCCATCCTGGTCGAGCGCTTCGCCGAGGACGCCGACCTGATCGGCGATCTGCGTGAGCGGATGTGGGCTCGCGGCAGGCTGGTATCCCAGGTGCGGGACGACAAGCAGGAGGCCGGGGCGAAGTTCGCCGACTACTTCGACTTCTCCGAGCCGTTCACGTCGCTGCCGTCCCACCGGATCCTCGCGATGTTCCGGGGTGAGAAGGAGGAGGTCCTCACTCTCACGCTCGACCCCGAGGCCGAGGAGCCGAACGACTACGAGCTGCGGATCGCCCAGCGGTTCGGCGTCTCGGACCGCGGCCGCCCCGCCGACCACTGGCTCGCCGACACCGTCAGGTGGGCCTGGCGCACCCGGATCCTCGTGCACCTCGGCATCGATCTGCGCACCCGGCTGTGGCAGGCCGCCGAGGAGGAGGCGGTCCGCGTCTTCGCCGCCAACCTGCGCGACCTGCTGCTGGCCGCCCCCGCCGGCACCCGGGCGACCATGGGCCTCGACCCGGGGCTGCGGACCGGAGTGAAGGTCGCGGTCGTCGACGCGACCGGCAAGGTGGTCGCGACCGACACCATCTACCCGCACGAACCGAAGCGGCAGTGGGACCAGTCGCTGGCCGTGCTCGCCCGGCTCGCCGCCGAGCACGGCGTCGATTTGATCGCGATCGGCAACGGCACGGCCTCGCGCGAGACCGACAAGCTCGCCGGCGAGCTGGTACGGCACATGCCGCAGCTCACCAAGGTGGTCGTCTCGGAGGCGGGCGCGTCGGTCTACTCGGCCTCGGCCTACGCCTCACAGGAACTGCCCGGCCTCGACGTGTCGCTGCGCGGCGCGGTCTCGATCGCGCGCCGCCTCCAGGACCCGCTGGCCGAGCTCGTGAAGATCGACCCCAAGTCGATCGGCGTGGGGCAGTACCAGCACGATCTGTCCGAGCTGAAGCTGTCGCGCTCGCTCGACGCGGTGGTCGAGGACTGCGTGAACGGCGTCGGCGTGGACGTGAACACCGCATCCGCCCCGCTGCTGACCCGGGTCTCCGGCATCGGCGCCACGCTGGCGGAGAACATCGTGGCCCACCGGGACGCCAACGGCCCGTTCCGGTCGCGTAAGGGCCTCAAGGACGTCCCCCGGCTCGGCCCGAAGGCGTTCGAGCAGTGCGCGGGCTTCCTGCGCATTCCCGGCGGTGACGACCCGCTGGACGCCTCCAGCGTGCATCCGGAGGCGTACCCCGTCGTCCGCCGCATCCTCGATGCGACCAGCGGCGACCTGCGCGCCCTGATCGGCGACGCCTCGGTGCTCCGCTCGCTCAGGCCGGCCGACTTCGTCGACGACACCTTCGGGCTGCCGACCGTCACCGACATCCTCAAGGAGTTGGAGAAGCCGGGACGCGACCCCCGCCCGGCCTTCAAGACCGCCGCCTTCAAGGAGGGCGTGGAGACGCTCGCCGATCTGACCCCGGGGATGGTGCTGGAGGGCGTGGTGACCAACGTCGCCGCGTTCGGCGCCTTCGTCGACGTCGGCGTGCACCAGGACGGCCTGGTCCACGTTTCGGCGATGTCGAACTCGTTCGTCAAGGATCCGCGCGACGTGGTCAAGCCCGGCGACATCGTGCGGGTGAAGGTGCTGGACGTCGACATCCCGCGCAAGCGGATCTCGCTCACCCTGCGCCTCGACGACGAGGTCATCGGCCGAGGCCAGAACGGTCAGAACGGTCGCAACGGCCAGAACGGGCCGAGCGCCCAGAACTCCCAGAAGGGTCGTCCGGGCGCCGGCGGGAGCGCGCAGCAGCAGGGCCGGGGCAGACAGGGCCAGGGACAGCGGCAGGGCGGCCAGAAGCAGGGACAGCGGCAGGGCGGTCGCGGTTCGGGCGGCGCCCCGGCGGGCGGCGCGATGGCCGAGGCCCTGCGGCGCGCCGGCCTGGCAGGCCCCGACTCCCGCTGACGGGCCGGCTTCCCGCAGGCGGCACCGGTTGGTTCCGCCGGTGCCGCCAGTACCGCCAGTGCCACCAGGGGCCCGCGCCCGCCGCGGGCTTCGCCGGCCGTCGCCATGTACGGCCCGGACAACGACGACGGAGGGTGACATCGGGCGTAAAGCCTGACCATCTGCGGCCATGAGCATGGAAGGCGGACGTTTGCTGTCCTTTCGCCGCTGGGTAAGCCCTGCGCGACGCTCAGCGGAATCGGGGGAAGGAGCAGGCGAGATGACGTTCAATCCACTGGAGGAACGGGGAATTCCTCTGGACCGCCAGCTGCGCAACTGGCGCGAGCTGAACGTGACCCCGATCGACCCGGATCACGCCGATCCGTACACCCGGTGCCGGATCATCACGATGAACGGCATCGAGAGTGAAGCGATCATGTTCAATCGTCATCTCGCCCGGCACTGCCCCGACTTGGAGGACAGGCAGCAGCTGGCAGAGACGCGATTCATCGAAGCGCAGCAGCAGAGGGTGGTCAACTGGCTGCTGCCGGGGCTGGCCTCGGTGCTGGAGACCACGCTGGCCTACGAGCAGGTGGCGACCGACCTGACCGCGTGGGTCGCCCGGATGGAACCCGATCCCTACCTCAAGCAGGCCTACCAGTTCGGGCTGCTGGAGGACTTCGATCACCTGTATCGATACGCCAACCTGTTCGAGATGATCGAGCACCGGAAGGCCGAGAAGATCGTCGACCAGCTCACCGAGGTGATACCGGCCCGGCCGACCAGGCTGCACCAGCGGCACCCGGTCGACAACGTGCGCGAGCCCTACGACCGGAACGCCGCCGCTCCGATCTCCAAACTGCACGCGCTGACCATCATGTCGGCCGAGCAGCAGACGCTGAACTTCTACATGAACGTCGGGCCGATGTACATGGAGCCGATCGCCCGGCAGCTCTACCAGGAGATCAGTCTGATCGAGGAGGAGCACGTCACGCATTACGAGTCTCTGGTGGATCCTGGCGAGACGTGGTGGGAGCAACTGGTCAACCACGAGTACAACGAGTGCTACCTCTACCACTCGTTCATGGAGACCGAGACCGATCCGAAGGTGCGGGCGATCTGGGAGCTGCATCTGAACATGGAACTCGAACACCTGCGTATCGCGGCGGACATGATGCGCCGGCACGACGGGCGGGAACCGCAGGAGATCCTCGCCCCACGGCTGCCCGCACCCGTGAGGTTCGAGCCGAACAAGAGCTACATCCGCGAGGTGATCGCCACCCAGATCGACTACACCACGCTGGGCACCGGGTACGTCCAGGAGGCCCATGAGCGCTTCCAGCGCTGGCAGGAACAGATCCACGGAGACCAGGAGCCGCCGAGCGAACGCGTCATCGACGAGAACCGCGCCAAGTCCGGCCGGGAATACCGCCTGGAGACCGAGGGCGCCCACCCGATGTACAGCCTGCGGCCCCACTGAGCGTCCCACTGAGCACCCCGCCGCGGGCCGGCCCGCCCGGCGGTACGGTCCACGCCCGCCGGGGCGTGAGCCGTACCGCCGGGCGGTGGTCGTCGGCCCGTCAGTCCTTCCTGCCGACCGCCATCGCGATCAGGTCGCGGGCCCTGTCCATGATCGCTGCTGGCGGTCCGAGCAGCAGGTTCCGCATCGCCGACTCCACCCCGGGGCGTGGACGGGTGGGTGCCATCGCCTCCGCCGCCCGCACGCCCAGCGCCATCGCCCGGCGTTCCATCGCCGAGGTGCGGGCCCGGAGTCGCGGGAACTCGTACCGTTCCTCCGCGCGCGCGTGCGCCAGCACGGCGACCCGCAGCATGTCGAGGTTGGCGAGGAAGTCCGGGTGCCGCGGCCCGTTCCTGTCCATCACCACGAGCAGCCGCTTGGCCTCGCGTTCCTCCGCAAGACGATCGGCGACCACCGCGTCCCCGCCGTCCAGCTTGCGCCGCGCGTAGGGGTGCACGATCTCCTCCTCTGCCGTCTCGTGCACCGCGAGCATCCGCACCAGCCGCCGGAACGCCTCCGCCCGCCCGTCTTCCGGCGCCTTCGCCGCCTCGTCGAACATGTCCCTGATCATCGAATGCTGATGAATGAGCAGATCGACGACGTCGTTCTCCCTCATCAGCTCAGGAACCGGATGTTGTACATCGGTCATGGGACTCTCCCTTCGGATCCGACGCCCATGCCCAACCCGATTCGGGCCGCAATGCCCCCGCGCGCCCTCGAATCAGGCCCGCGAATCGGGCACTTGAACCAGGCACCGTGGAATCCGTACCCTCCCCCGTTCGGCATCACGCCCCCCGCCCCCAGGGCATGACCCCCACAGCAGGCCGTGCCCCTCCCCCAAACAGGGCGTGATCTTGCCGTTCTCAGTGCAAGATCACGGGGGGGAGAGGGGGTGAGCGAAAACGGGCGGAGGTCCGCCCGTTTTCCTGATCGGTGGCGTCGGTTTCACTGGTTGGGCGGCGCGGCCGAGATGCCTCCCAGAGCCGACCGGGAGTCCCGTTCCATCGCGAGATCCCCGAGGCTGACGATGCCGACGGCCTGGTCGTCCCGTACGACCGGCACCCGGCGGATGGCCCGCTCACGCATGAGCCGGACGACCTCGTCCACGGTGGCGTCCGGAGACACCGTCGTGAGCTCCTCGCTGCTGGCCTCCCTCACCGGGGTGTCCGGCCCTTTCCCGTCGGCCATGACGCGGATGGCTATGTCACGGTCGGTGATGATGCCGCGCACATGTCCGCCGTCGGTGACGACGATGCCACCGGCGTCCTTTTCGCGCATGAGCCGGGCGGCGGTCGACACCGTGTCATTCGCCTCCACCGTCGCCGGATTGGCCGTCATCACATCCGCCACGGTCTGTGCCATCGGAAACCTCCTGTCCTTGGTGAAGAACTAATCTCCATACCCTCCACGCCGAGGACACACGTCCGGGTGAGGAAGTTCCTCCCGGCGGCACCCGCCGAGACATGAGGCGGCCTCCCGCGCCGGGCTCTCGCCGCCCTCGCCGAGATCTCCGAGATCTCCGAGATCTCAACATGCTGATAGCCACCGACCGTGAACGCACCACGCGGGACCGGGATCTCCTCCCGACCGAGACGTTCTACAGAACGACGGCGAAACGGTACCTGCAAAAGTGGGCAAATAACCGTTATTGCCACGAGCAACCCAAGCAGCGGCGGTGGAGGATAGAAAGGTCATTTTGCGCTGTGGGCCTCACGGGTCGGTCGGCCCCGACCCACCATCGGAGCCTTGGCGATACGGGGGAGGAAGCATGACCGTGACCCAGACGACACCCCAGACGTCTCGCGGCGCGTCCGACGCGACCGCGACTCCCGCGGCGGCGGAGGAGCCCGGCCGTCAGTTCAATCTGAACCTGCCGTTCGTGCGCATCCAGGTGCGGCCGCCGGAACTGCACCTCCCGCACATCGGACTGCCGCATGTGAGTCGCCACGACGTGGGCCAGGCCGTGGACATCGCCCGGACGTTCCTTCCGCCGCCCGAGCGGCTCGCATATTACGGCGGGCTCGGTGCGCTGGCGGTGCTCGGCCTGATCGACTGGCCGGTGGCGGCCGCGATCGGCGCCGGAACGTTGATCGCGCAGCGGACGCGTGCGCAGGAGCAGCGGTGGTCTCCGCTGCGTGCGCCACGTCACGAAACCCGCGCCACAGCTGCCTCCGCTCCGGGCGCCGCCGCTACCCCGAGCCCGGCGGCCGCAGGCGAGCAGGCGGTCGGGGAAGCCGCCGCCCGGGCGGCTCAGCAGGCGACGGCGAAGGCCGAGCCGAAGACCAAGCCGGCGACGGCGACAGGGCGTACCAGGACCACCGGCAAGTAACGCACCAGCCTTAGCTCAGATGGACCAGGCCGCTTCGGTTTGTCTGGTCCATCCGCGCGTTCCCGGGGCTTCTCGGACGAAGCGCGCACCGACCGGCGACGGGGAGGGCGACCACGTCCGCACCGATGATTTCCCCGCCGCACCGGGACGCGACGCACGGCGGCAGGTCTCCGTCTCGTCATACGCTGTTCACCGTACGGTAACCTCTTTTACGCCTACATGCGAGGTTTATGCGTCATGCTGCCATAGCACGTTGCTTCGTCCCGATAAGGTATCCAATGACTGACTTCATCGCCGCCGTTCTCGCCAAGGCGGCTCTGATACTCCTGGAAGCACTGATCATGCGACTCGTCCAGGCTCTGGTGACGTCCAGCTTCCGGATCAACTTCGCCCCGGCGGCCTGAACCGCCTTCCCGGGATCGTGGCACCCCCGCCCCGATCCACACCCAGGAGGAAGGCCCTTCGGAAAGGAACGCCTCCCAGCGCCGGCGTCCCTCACCCTCCCCTTCATCCGGTTCATCCGTTGCCCCCAAGCCCCCCGATCACCGGCCTTCCGCACCCCGACGTCCATCGGGGATGCGGGGCCGGATCGGCCGTACGCATGGTCAGTCCGTGAAGGCGTCCTTCACCCGGCCGGCGGCGTCCTTCACCTTCTCGCCGGCCTGTTTGACCTTGCTCTCGCTCTGCTCGGCCTGACCGCGAGCCTCGAGGCTCTCGTCGTCCACGGCCCTGCCGACCCCTTCCTTGGCCATGCCGCCGACCTCTTGGGCCTTGTTGCGGAACTTGTCCTCAGTACTCATGATTCTCTCCTTCTCATCGCGCTTCACGATGAGAGCAACAACTAGGGCGCGTATCGGGTTGTGATCAATTCCCTTGATTCGCCCCTACGGTGGGGCTTGATC